>DASZGQ010000072.1:0-15122 GCA_035938735.1 Methyloceanibacter sp. | reverse complement strand
TTGCGCAAGCCCGCGCCGGGCTGCTGCCGAAGCGCCCAATGATCGGCGCCATCAACGAGGCTGGGCTCGACCCGAGCCGCGCGCCCGCTGGCAAAGGCCTGATGAAGTTCGTGGTACATTTCGTGCCGTATGGCGTGACCGGCGACGCCGCGGGACGCATCCGCGGCACGCATTGGCACGACATCAAGGATGCTTACGCCGACGCCATGATCGACATGCTCTCCGACGAATTTCTGCCGGGGTTGCGCGACCGCATCCCATTCAGCCTTTATCTGGCTCGCATATCCGCTCGTCTATGCCGCCTATTCGCTGATCCATGGCGCGGCGACGGGGTTCTATCCCTATCCCTTCATCAATGTGAGGGAGTTCGGCTACGACAAGATCTTCCTCAACATGGGCGTACTGGTCCTCGTGTTCATCGTACTCGGTCTTGCTCTGATCGCGATCGACCGACGCATTGGCAGTGCTCATGCGAAGACCACTGCGTCAAGTTAGGCCTTCCGGCGCTCGGGCCTCTTGCTGTTAATCTGCTGGTATGACTTGGCCTGCGAAGAGGGACGGGGGCCGATTCGGCGACGCTCCGGCTCCTCTCGCCAATAAGTCTACCAAGGCTAGAAAAGAGCTTGAGTCGATGACGGAGCCGGACCATAGAAGGCGCAAAGCCGAACGGACCGAATCGACGTCTGTCACAACAACAAGGGCTTTGACGCCGTCGGGCGGTGGGCAGGCAGGGGCAAACGGTCGGTCGGAGAGTCCCTATGGCTGAGCTCATCTTTGTGCTTCTTTTTCTTGCGGCCCCGTTCGCGCTCGCCATGAACCGCGCGCCGCTTTGGGCCTGGGCTCTCGCCGTGGCGCTGTTCACCTTGAGCCTGCAAATGGAACTCGGCTCCGGTCATGTGCACGCGCCGGTGATCAATTTTTGGGCAGTTCTCGGCTGGCTCGTCGCCGGTGGCCTGTTCGCGCTGACCTTTCCGCGCATCAAGCGCGATTACGTCGTGCTCCCGGCCTATCGCGCGCTGAAGGGCGCCGTGCCCACGATCTCGGAGACCGAGCGCGAGGCGCTCGAAGCTGGCACCGTCGGCTGGGACGCAGAGCTCTTCTCGGGCACCCCGGACTGGGCGCGACTCCGCCGGGTCAATCCCATCACGCTCAGCGCCGAAGAGCGCGCCTTCCTCACCGGTCCGACCGAGGAGCTTTGCCGCAAGCTCAACGACTGGCGAATCCGCCATGAGCTGCACGACGTGCCGGACGACATCTGGCGCTTCGTCTGCGATCAGGGCTTTCTCGGCATGCTCATCTCCAAGGAGCATGGCGGCTTGGGCTTCTCGGCGCAGGCGCAGTCGCTGGTGCTTGGCAAGATCTCGTCGCGGAGCCCGGATGGCGTCACCATCGTCATGGTGCCGAACTCGCTCGGGCCGGGCGAACTGATCGAGAAATACGGCACCGAGACGCAGAAGGCGCACCACCTGCCGCGGCTTGCGCGTGGGCATGAGATCCCCTGCTTTGCGCTCACCGGCCCGTTCTCCGGCTCCGACGCTGCCTCGATGCGCGACGTCGGTGTGGTGACGAAGAGCTGGCACGACGGCGAGGAAACGCTCGGGATCAAGCTCACCTGGGACAAGCGCTATATCACGCTTGCACCTAACGCCACGCTGCTCGGGCTCGCCTTCCGCCTGTTCGATCCGGAAAACCATCTCGGCCGCGGCGAGGATATCGGCATTACGCTCGCGCTCATTCCCACCAACCATCCTGGCGTCGAGATCGGGCGGCGGCATCTTCCAGCTGGTGCGGCATTCCCTAACGGTCCGACCTCCGGCACGAACGTGTTCGTACCCATAGACTGGATCATTGGCGGCAAGGAGCGGGCAGGGCAGGGATGGCGCATGCTGATGAGCTGTCTCGCCGCGGGTCGCTCCATCTCGCTCCCCGCCACGAGCGCCGCCGCCGCCAAATCTCTGCTCCGCAACACCACCGCCTATGCACGCATCCGCAAGCAGTTCAATCTGCCGATCGGCTACATGGAGGGCGTGGAGGAGCCTCTGGCGCGCATGGTGGAGAATGCGTATGGGCTCGAGGCTGCCCGCGCCGTCACCGCCTCCATGGTCTCGGCCGGCGAGAAGCCTGCGGTGATCTCGGCGCTGCTCAAATATGTCTCGACCGACCGCATGCGGCAAAGCGTGAACGACGCGCTCGACATTCACGGCGGTCGCGGCATTTGTGACGGGCCTTCGAACTATATCCAAGGCGCCTATCAGATGGTGCCGGTAGGGATCACCGTAGAAGGCGCAAATATCTTGACCCGCACGCTGATCACCTTTGCCCAAGGCGCGCTCAGGAGCCACCCCCATCTGTTCACCGAGATCGAGGCGCTGCAGAACCCCGATCAGGACCTTGGTGTGCCCACCTTCGAGCGCGCGTTCGATGGCCATGTGGCCTTCACCGTGTCGAACATCTTCGGCGCTCTCTTCCACAATCTGACGCTTGGCGCGTTCGCGAACGCCCCGCCGAACGCCGGGTCGACGCGGCGCTGGTGGAAGCAACTCGCCCGCGCCTCGCGTTCCTTCGCGTTAGTCGCCGACGCGACCGTGGCGCTGCTCGGCGGCGGGCTGAAGGTGAGGCAGAAGATCACCGGGCGCATGGCCGATGCGCTCGCCGAACTCTATCTCCTTTCCGCGATCCTGAAGCGATACGAAGACGACGGCTGTCCGCGCGCGGACCTGAAGCTCGTAAACTACTGCGTCGAGAACTGCCTTTCCCGCTTCGACCGTGCGCTCGCCGGCACGCTCGACAATTTCCCGCTTCCCTGGGTTGGCGTGGTGATGCGCCCGCTCGTGTTCCCCTACGGCTTCGCCCGGCGTCCCGCGTCGGACAAAGACGGCAAGGCGATCGTGCAGCAAGCATTACAGCCCGGAGAGTTCCGCGACCGTCTCACCCGCGACATCTTCATCACTGACGATCCGAACGATCGCGTCGGCATACTGGAACACACGCTCTTGAAGGTGATCGCCACCGAGGACGCCGACAAGAAGCTCGAACGCGCCATCCGCAAGGGCGAGGTGCACCGCTACTACAACAATGATTGGATCGCCGAAGCCGAGCGCAAAGGCGTGATCACCGAGGATGAAGCGCGCGCGCTCGCCGAGATTCGCGATCTCACGGCGCGGGTGATCGCCGTCGATCATTTCGACGCGGCCGAACTCGCCGGCAAGCAATCAACTCAGCACGCAGCGCCCAGCGTCTTCACGCTGCCGAAAGACTCCATCGCCGCCGAATAAGGACGATCATGCCGACGCCCCTTCCGACACTGCATGACTGGCGCCTCTCTGTCGATTACGAGGGCATTGCCTGGGCCCTCATGGACCGCGAAGGCGAGCGGGTGAACTCGATGGGGCGCCGCCTCACCGAAGAGCTTGGCGAGATCGTCAAATGGGCGGAAACGGCGGCCATCCATGGCGAGATCAAGGGCCTCGTGCTGATGAGCGCCAAGCCCACCGGCTTCCTCGTCGGCGCCGATATTCGCGAATTCTCGCGCTTCGCCACCGAGCCGCAAGTCAAGGAGGTGGTGAAGGAAACGCTCGGACTGCTCGACCGCATCGAGAAGCTACCGATCCCGGTGGTTGCCGCCATTCATGGCTTCTGTCTTGGCGGTGGGCTTGAGCTTGCACTCGCCTGTCACTATCGCATCGCCGACCGCGAGGAGGGCACGCGGCTTGGCTTCCCAGAGGTGAGGCTCGGCATCTTCCCCGGGCTGAATGGCACGGTGCGGTCCATTCAGCTTGCCGGCCCCATGGACGCGATGACCGCCATGCTGACGGGACGCATGCTGCGCCCGACCACAGCAAAAGCCATTGGCCTGATCGATCAGGTCGTGCCCAGCCATCACAATCTCCGCTGGGCGGCGCGGAAGGCCGTGCTGCAGAAGCGCCGCTCCAAGGGCGCGCCCTGGTGGAAGCAAGTCATGCTGAAGCAGCCAGTGCGCGGGCTGCTCGCCAAGCAGATGCGCGCCAAGACCGCGGAAAAGGTGCGCGAGGACCATTACCCGGCGCCATACCGGCTGATCGATCTCTTCGAGCAGTATGGTGACGATCCTGCGCGCATGCGGGTGGCCGAGACGGAGATTTTCGCGCCGCTGATGGCGAGCGACACATCGCGCAATCTCCGCCGCGTGTTCATGCTCTCCGAGATGCTGAAGGACGAAGCGCCCAAGAACGGCTTCAAGCCAAAGTTCGTGCATGTCGTTGGCGCCGGCACCATGGGAGGAGACATCGCCGCCTGGTGCGTCGTTTGCGGCATGCAGGCGAGCTTGCAGGATCTCGACGAGGGTCAGCTCAAGAAGGCGCTTGCCCGCGCCAAGGGGCTATTCAAGAAGCAGTTTCGCGGAAAGGTTGCGATCGACGCCGCTGTCGCCCGTCTCATCGCCGATCCAAACGGCAGGTACGTCAAGCACGCTGACGTGGTGATCGAGGCGATCGTGGAGAAGCTCGAGGTCAAGCAGAAGCTCTTTGAGGACCTTGAGACACAAATGAAGCCTGACGCCGTGCTCGCCACCAACACCTCCTCGCTGAGGCTCGAGGATATCGCTAAGCCGCTGCGCGATCCCAGCCGGCTCGTCGGTCTCCACTTCTTCAATCCTGTGGCGCAGCTTCCTCTGGTCGAGGTGGTGCGCGGCGAGGCGACGCGGGAAGAGGAAGTGCGCAAGGCGACCGCCTTCGTCACCGCCATCAAGAAGCTGCCGTTGATCGTGAAGAGCTGCACGGGCTTCCTCGTCAATCGCGTGCTGACGCCGTATATGATGGAGGCCGTCCGTCGTTACGCCGAGGGCACGCCGCGCGACAAGATTGACCAGGCCGCGCTCAAATTCGGCATGCCAATGGGGCCTCTCGAGCTCATGGACATGGTCGGCCTCGACATCGCAAACAAGGTCGGCGAAAAGCTTGGATCAGGCTCGCCGCAAGACAACCCGCTGTCGCGCCTGGTGCAGGCCGGCAAGGTCGGTAAGAAGTCTGGCGAGGGCTTCTACGTGTGGGAGAACGGCAAGCCCAAGCGCGGCGAGACGACTTACGACGCCGCCGAGCTTGATCGTCTCGGCCGCGAGCTGATCAAGCCCATGGTCGACGAATGCGAGCGCGCCCTTGCCGACGCGATCGTGGCCAATGCCGATCACGTCGATGCCGGCGTGATCTTCGGCACAGGCTTTGCTCCCTTCCGCGGCGGGCCGTTGCATTATCGCCGATCGCAACAGGCCGGCGCGGGCGCGGCTCAAGCAGCATGAGCGGCAAGGGAGGCTGCAAGGCATCATGAGAGAGCAGGGGATGCGGCGTGTTGCGGTGCTTGGCGGGGTGAGAATCCCCTTCTGCCGCTCCCATACGGCCTATGCCGAGCTGTCCAATCTCGACATGCTCACGGCGGCACTTACCGGCCTGATCGATAGGTTCTCGCTGCATGGCACCCATATCGACGAGGTGGTCGGCGGCGCCGTCGTCACCCACGCCAAGGACTGGAATCTCGCGCGCGAGGCGGTGATCGGCAGCGCTCTCGCACCCACCACGCCCGCCATCACCATGATGCAGGCCTGCGGCACGAGCCTGCAAGGCGCGCTCGGGCTGGGCGCCAAGATCGCCGCGGGTCAGATCGAATGCGGCATCGCGCTCGGCTCCGACACCACGAGCGATGCGCCAATCGTGTTCAAGCGGAGCTTTGCCCAGCGCCTCGTGCACCTGTCGCGGGCGCGAAGCATGGGCGAGAAGCTATCGGTGTTCAAAGGATTCACGCCCGCCGAGCTCGCCCCGCAGCCACCCTCCACCTCCGAGCCGCGCACGGGGCTCAGCATGGGCGAGCATTGCGAGCTGATGGCCAAGGAATGGCGAATCACCCGCGAGGCGCAGGACCTGCTAGCCTATGAAAGCCACAAGAAGGCGGCTGCCGCCTACGACCAAGGCTTCATGGACGATCTCGTCGTCCCATGCGCCGGCGTGTTCCGCGACAACAACCTCCGCGAGGACATTTCCTTGCAGAAGATGGCCGAGCTGAAGCCAGTCTTCGACCGAGTCGGGGGCACGATCACGGCCGCCAACTCCACCCCACTTACCGACGGTGCCGCCACGGCGCTGCTTGCCTCGGAAGAATGGGCGGCGAAGCGCAATATCCCGGTACAAGCCTATTTGACGTTCGGGCGCACCGCGGCGATCGACTATGTGGCGGGCGAGGGGCTGCTGATGGCCCCGACGGTGGCGGTCAGCGACCTGCTGAAGGAAAGCGGTTTGGCACTTCAAGACTTTGATTTTTATGAGATTCACGAGGCCTTCGGGGCGCAAGTGCTGGCCACCTTGAAGGCTTGGGAGTCAGATGAGTATTGCCGCAACCGGTTAGGCCGGGATCGGCCGCTGGGGTCGATCGACCTTGCAAGACTGAATGTCAAAGGTTCGAGCATCGCCTTCGGCCATCCTTTTGCCGCCACCGGTGCGCGAATCCTGGCGGTTCTGGCCAAGCTGTTGCATACTGAAGGCGGCCGGCGCGGACTGATTTCGGTCTGCACGGCGGGGGGCATGGGCGTCGCGGCCATCCTGGAAGGGGTAGGGCCGCGCGGATCAGCCCAGGGGACGGCGCCATGAGAGGCTATGGACCGCAAGGCGAAGACCATACAATGGCCTTATAAAGGCCCGATTAGGAACCGGGGGCGTAAGGTTAGATACTGATGGCGTTTTTTGGCGTCGTCGGCGAGACAGTTTTGGAGGAGGTGCTCGTATGAAGCATCGCGCATTCGCCCCGGCCTTCGTAGCCCTGGCCGCCTTGTTTCTGGCCGGCTCCCCTTCTTGCGCCGCCTCCGCCGACCCATCCGGCATTTGGGCCAAGGATGACGGCTCGGCGAAGATGGAGGTGAAGAAATGCGGCCGCGGCATCTGCAGCAAAATCGTTTGGCTCCGGGACCCGAAGGATTCGCGTGGCAAGCCCCTGCATGACGTCCGTAACGAGAATACGTCCATGCGTGACCGGCCGATCATCGGCCTTCCGCTGTTCTCCAACATGGTGCCGACCGACTCAAACGCCTGGGTAGGCAACGTATACAATCCCGAAGAGGGAAAGATTTATAGCGACGTCAAAATAACACTCGCGTCGCGCAACCAGATCGTACTCAAGGGCTGCAAGGCCTGGCTGCTCTGCGGCGAGAAGGTCTGGACCAGATCCACGCTTCCCGCTGGCACGCCGACGGAGCCTCAAGAGATCGAAGTGAAGGCACCGGCCGGACCGGCAGCGCCTGCCGAACCCCCTGCTCCGGACGCACAGAAGCCGATTGAGGTCAAGGCAACGCAACCCGCGCCCATGGATATGGCTCCGAAGGCGCCCATGGATATGGCTTCGAAAGCACCCATGGATATGGCTTCGAAAGCACCCATGGACATGGCTCCGAAGTCCATGCCGAAGCCGGCGGCGCCCATCATAGAAGCCGCCCGTGAGCCGATCGCCGAACCGCCGGCGCCCGAGCCGGTCGCTGAACCCCTCACGGTTGGAACCCCAACGGTGGCGACGCCCGTCGAGGCAAGGGTCTCGGTGGCACCGCCCAAATTGCGGTCGACATCTCCGACCGTCTCCCAGCAAAACACAGTTGGCCTCGGCCTCGTGACCACCGCCTTAAGTCATCTGGATCCGTTGCCGCTGTCCGGCGATAACGTGTCGAGCATGATAGTGATGACCAATCCGGCGCCGGCAGCTGTCATGCCGGAGCCCCAGGCAACCGAGGCCAACGTCAAATCCGCGTCCGCCGAGGACGATCAAGCCGCGCCGGCTCCTGCTCCGGCCGCAAAGCCGAAGCCCAAGTCGAGGACGCTCTCGGCCAACGCCTCGGAGTCTGCGTCTGCGGCGGCGGAACCTCACGTGGTGAAGTCCAAGCCCAAACCGAAAGAGCCGGAAGAGGTCCTGCCTTGGCTCCGGCCCCGCTAGGCGATTGGTTCAACTAGACTGATCGGCTTTTCGCCGCCCCTCGGCGCGGAGTTCTTTCTTCGAATGCTTGCCCACCATGGTCTTGGGCAGGCTGTCGCGGAATTCGATCTCGGCCGGCAATTCAATCTTCGAGAGCCTTGGTCTCATAAATTCTAGCAACTCGGCCTGGGTTGCCCGCTCCCCCTCCTTGAGCTTAACGAAAGCCTTTGGCGCCTCGCCCCGGTAGGCGTCAGGAATGCCGATCACCGTAACCTCCTCGACGGCCGCATGCTCGTAGAGGACGTCCTCGATCCTCCTTGGATAGACCTTGAAGCCCGATGCATTGATCATGTCCTTGATGCGGTCGACGATGAAGGTGAAGCCCTCTTCGTCCATGTAGCCGACGTCGCCGGTGCGGAAAAATCTGCTGACGAAGGCATTCTCGGTCTCCTCGGGCTTGTTCCAGTAGCCGGCCATCACCTGCGGTCCGGCAATGCAGATCTCACCAGCCTCGCCCCGTTCGACCTCGACGCTCGGATCCTCGAGCGAGCGGATGCTGAACTCGGTGCCGGGAAGCGGCAGGCCGATCGAGCCTTCCTTGGGCAGCCGGTCATGCGGATTGCAGGCGGCGACGGGCGAGGTCTCACTCAAGCCGTATCCCTCGGTGAGCTTGCATCCGGAGATCGCCTCAAAGCCGCGCTTCACTTCGATCGGCAACCCCGCGCCGCCAGAGATGCAGAATTCGAGCGAGGTCAAATCGAAGTTGCGGACATGCGGGTGCTGCATCATGGCGTTGTACAAGGTCGGCACGCCCGGCATCATTCTCGGCTTGAGCTTGGCGATCAGCTTCAAAGTTTCGATCAAGTCAAAACGCGGCAGCAGGATCATCTCCATGCCCTGGCTGACGCCGAAATTCATCACGGTGGTCATGGCGAACACATGGAACAGCGGCAACACGCCGAGCACCCGGTCGCCCGCCTTGGCCGACTGGTTCCACCAGGCGGTCACCTGCTTCACATTGATCGAGAGATTGGCGTGGGTGAGCATGGCGCCCTTGGGCGTTCCGGTGGTGCCCCCGGTGTATTGCAGCACGGCGATGGCGTCGGTGCCGATCGCGGGCTTACGGTAAGCGCCGTCATTGGCGAGCAGGTCCTGCTCGGCGACAATTTTGGTCTTCTGTGGCGAGGATGCGAAGTGCGCGAGCTTTGGGCCACGGAATTTCATTCCCACGGCCTTGAGCTTCGGCAGGAGGGCCGTGAAACTTGCCACCACCGCCTTGTCCAGCGCCCCGCTGGCCAGGAGCGCCTCGACCTTGTCGAAGGTGGCGGCGAGATCCAGCGTCACTATGATCTTGGTGCCGCTGTCACGCGCCTGCGCCTCGATCTCCTCCTGACTGTACAGGGGATTGAAGTTGACGACAGTGCCGCCCGCCTTGAGGATCCCGTTGTAGAAGACCACGAAGGCCGGGCAATTTGGCATGAGCAGCCCAACCTTTACGCCCTCGCGTACGCCGAGGGCTTCGAGCCCTTTGGCGGCGCGGTCCGAGAGTTGGCCGATCTCGGCAAAGCTCAGCCGCTTGCCCATGAAATAGGTGCAAGGGCGGGAACCATAGGCCGCCACGGCCGCATCGAGCAGGCTCGTAACCAGGGCCGGCTCGAACTCCATGCCCCAGTCGATGTTCTTTGGGTAGGCCGCAAGCCACGGATGACTGCCGGCGGAAATCTTGCCGCGGGCGCACGAACTCGTTGGGGTTAATCCGGGTTTAGCCATGACGCAGGCGCCGCTTTAGCGTCTTTTTAGCCTCTTTGCGGTTAACTGGACTGGAAGGTCGCAGAAATTGGAGGCAATTGGCCGCAGGGGCTCTTAATCGCCTAAAATTGATCCCTACTATACCACGGCTGGGGCCCGGATGACGGGTAAGATGACCTGCGCACTGACCCCCTGATTTTGCTGAAACCGTGGCGCGGTAGGCCAAAAAAGGCCAATTTTGTCGGCGATGAGAGGCTGCGGAATCGAGCGAGGACGCCGTAGACTCGTCTGGTTTTTAAGTCTATTCCACTACCTGACTTGCCCTCGGTAACGCTATGAATTAGCGGGAGGGCCCTTGGACACGGACCCCGAACGGGGCAGGGAGAGCGATATGGATGATGTGGCTACCAAGATCATCGAGATTTTGCGTAAGAACATGAAGGACCCATCGAAGGCCGTCACGCTCGAAACTCCCCTAAGCGAGCTTGAGATCGAATCGCTTGATCTCGCGGTAATCGTGTTCGATATTGAGGATACTTTCGGGATTGAGATCCCTTATAATGCGAATGAAGAGGTAGAAGCGTTCGCGACGGTGGGATCCGTCGTCGATCGCGTTAAGAGCATCATCGCAGAGACAAAGGCTTCGGGCGCAGCCGCTTGATTGGCCTTTCCGCCCGGGGCTTCCTGGGCGTTTTAGATCTCCGGAGTTATACTAGCAGGCATGACACATTCTAACGGGCGCCGCCGCGTCGTGGTCACTGGCCAGGGCGTGGTTACACCTTTGGGCACTGGCGTGGATCGTTTTTGGGCGGCGCTCAAAAACGGCGAATGCGGGATTCGCCAAGTCCAGAGCTTCTCCACCGAGGACCTCTACATCACCATCGCCGGTGAGATTCCGGATTTCGATCCGAGGGAGCGGCTGCAAAGCAAGCCGCTCATACTCGCCGACAAATACTCCCAATATGCTGGATGCGCGGCACAGGAAGCCGTCGCTCAGTCCAAGCTCGAGCTGCCCATCAAGGACAATGAGAGCTATCGCTCGGCCTGCATCATCGGCTCCGGCGTCGGCGGTCTGACCACGCTCGAATTTTCCTACAAGATGCTGTTCAAGGAGAATAAGCGCGCCACCCATCCGCTGACGCTGCTCAAGGCAATCGGCAGCTCTGCCTCCGCACATGTCAGCATCGAATACGGCATCAAGGGCCCGACCTTCGGCGTGGTGAGCGCTTGTGCTACGGCGACGCACGCGATCGGTCTGACCTACCGTATGATCCGCGAAGGCCTTGTCGATCTCGGCATTGCCGGCGCAGCCGAAGCCTCGCTCAATTGGGGCGCCACGCGCGCTTGGCAGGCCATGCGCGTGCTGAGTCCCGACGGGCTGTGGCCCTTCGCCAAAAAGCGAAACGGCACCGTGCTCGCCGAGGGCGCCGGCATCCTGATGCTCGAGGAATATGAGCGCGCCAAGGAGCGCGGTGCTCCGATCCTTGCCGAGCTGATGGGCTATGGCATGACCGCCGATGCCGCCGACATGGTCAACCCCTCCATCGACGGCGCGTCCATGGCCATGCAAATGGCGTTGGACGACGCGCACCTGTCGCCGAGCGAAGTCGACTATGTGAACGCCCATGGCACGGCGACGGCCGTCAACGACGTCAACGAGACCCGCGCCATCAAGCGCGTTTTCGGCAACGCCGCGAACAAGCTGTCGATCTCCTCCACCAAATCCATGCATGGCCATTGTCTCGGCGCTGGTGGCGGCATCGAAGCCGTTGCCGCGATCAAGGCCATCGGCGAGAAATTCGTGCCGCCGACGGTCGGCCTCGACGAGCCGGACCCCGAATGCGACCTCGACTACACCGCCAATGTCGGGCGGAAGCGCGAGGTCAACTACGCCATGTCCAACTCCTTCGCCTTCGGGGGCCTGAACGCAGTCCTCGTGTTTGGACCGCCCCCGGCTTAACCGGTTCCCTCGTTCTTGGCGCCTGCTATTGGCTTAGGCGTTCGCGTCGAAGACATTTCGACTGCCCTGCCACGATCTGCTCGCAATGGTTGGATTTCATCCGATAGCGCGGCCGAGGAGGCGCGAAATCATGCGAATGCTAGGAGGACTCATCATCGCCTCGCTTTGCGCGATTGCGGCGGCGACGCCGGCACGCGCCGTCGAGGAGCTACAGGATTGCGACGACAGTAAGGATGTGGGAAACCGCATGGTTTGTTTGCAGGGCCACATCGCGCACCTGGAACAGACGCTGCTCAGACTTAATACGGAATTGGTCGATTTCCGACACGAGCTCAAGGAGAAGCTGGCCGCCGATGAGGTATACAAATTGCAGTATGTCGGGAGAGGGAGCTGCCTGGGCTTTGCCGACAACGACAAGCCCCCAGTGTTTGCGAGCTGCGATCGCCCCGATTCTTGGAAGCTCGTGCGCGGATCGCAGTTGCCGGGGAAGACGAGCAATCCGCCAAACTCAGCGGCCACCTCAGCCGACCAGTCAACCGACAATTGCCCTGGCAACTCAGCCGACCAATCAACCGACAACGGCCCTGGCAAGTCACCCGGCAACCAGGGCAAACAACAGCAGGGCAACACGACTGTTCAACCGAAGACCGCCCCTCAATCGAACTAGATCAGTCCGAGGCCGCGGAAGCTCGCACGTCCCTGCTTGCCGACGATGGTGTGGTCATGCACCAACGAGATTCTTGGCCGCTGACACGATCTGCTTGGTCATCTCGATATCGGCGCGTGAGGGCGTGGGATCGCCTGACGGGTGGTTGTGCACGAGCACGATCGCCGTCGCCGACAGCTCGAGCGCCCGCTTTACCACCTCCCGCACATAGACCGGTGTGTGATCGACCGTGCCCTTCTGCTGCACCTCGTCGGCGATTATCTGGTTGCGCTTGTCGAGGAACAGGATGCGAAACTCAGACAAGTGCTTGACTTTGCAAGCGCGCGTCCTGGATCGAGCAGACGGTCCGCTGCCGCAAGGCTTGGCGGCAGAGCCGGGACCGATTACGGCATGATGAGTGTCCCACCGCCGAACGAGCCGCCTCCCTCAAAGAGTGGAGTACTGCGGCGGGCGTCAGAGCCTGAAGATGCTCATCGGTCTCGAAGGTGCTAAGTGTGAGCATCTTCGGTCGAGTTGATCACCTTCGCGCTGAGGTCGGAAAGGAGCCCCGAAGCCACAACGGAACTGAATTTATGAAACGTTGCAGAAGCACGGGGTCCTCCACGAGGTTAAAAATCATGGGCGACCTGAGTTTAGCGCAAAGGGCAGCAACTTAGGCTCCTCGCTTCTCTGCGTTACGCCTCTTGGCAATTCCAGGTTGTCATTCGGGTATCCGCAAAGTCTGAAGGCGTCGCGCGTGTTTCAACCATCCACCCAAGACGGTTTGCCACGCAGGGTACGCTGCACGACCGGCACGGCAACAGGGCGTGAGCCTTCAATAGGGCGCTAGCGACCTTAGAAATCGTAGCTAGTATCGCTGTCCAGCTCTAGTCCCTCCCCCAGGGTGCCTTCGATCCCCACCACAGCACAGCGAAGATCGCGAGCAGCGCCCACCAGAGAGGGTTCGTCGCCTCGTGCGTAACGAGGGCAAATATGATGCTGACCACGATGCAGACAAGCGCAACGATATTTCCCGTACCTAAGGTCACATGCCCCTCCTTTGCCAGCTCTTACACGCACGCTGTTCAGTACGTCATAGCGGCAATGACGATGCGCGACTGCAGCACCTTCCGTGGCATCCACAAGCCCCACAGGAGCAGACCGGTGAAGAACACGATGACCGCGATAAGCGCTACCTTAGCGATTGTGTTCATGGCCTCGCCATATATAGCGCGCCGGCGCTAAAGAAAGAAGAAGCCTCACCTGGGGGTGTAGACGACCCCATGGGGCGATGAAATGACCTGGCCCTGCGCCTCAGTGTGATTGCGGCGGGGCTTGCCACTGTCGCGACTTATCTTCAGTCTCGACACGGACCGCAAGTTCTAGCCAAACTCTCTCAAGTTCATGCCAGTTGGCCTTGTCCTTCGGGTCTATGGCCGTCCCAGCCTTCTGGCCGCATTCTAGTGCCCGAAGCCGGAACCTGTGAGCGTCGTTTAAGGGCATCTCCCACTTTACCACGGAGCGGAAATTCCGTCCTCTACTAGGAGCATGCTGTTGGCGGGGTGGTTGTATCCGGGAGGTGCCAGGGCAGACTACGCCAAGTAAACCAAATCAATGACTTAGCAAAAGTGGGACAATCAATTCTTCCCATATGATCATTATGCTTTCTGCGGCGAGTGTCCCACCGCCGAACGATCTACCTCCTTCAATGCATGGAGCGGCCTCAGCGGTTTACACGCATTGCACTCTCGTCTTGCTTGACGACCGAACGGCGCTTGCCAAGCGACAGAAGAACGAGCTGCCGGAGCCCATGAAGAGCTGGAATGCCGTGGATCTCATGGCCACGGTTGGAAAGATCAAGGCTGAATACGACGCGACACCATACGATCTCAGGCCGAGGGAGATCATGATCGATCTCATCGGGCTCGGTGCTGGCGTATACGACCGTTGCAAGGAGCTTGGCCTCCCGGTACGTGGCATTAACGTCGGCGAGGCGGCGACGCGAGAGAATTGCGCGCGACTGTGGTTCAAGGGCCGAGAATGGTTTCAGGACCGGGCGTGCTCAATGCCTAAGGACGACGCTCTAATTGCGGAGCTTACAGCACCCACTTACGCCTTTACCTCAACTGTCAAGATGGTGGTGGAGAGCAAGGCTGACATGAAGAAGCGCGGTATGCGCTCACCTGACTTGGCCGACGCCTTTCTTCTCACCTTTGCGTGTCCTGAGAGGCGCAAGGTCGAGCATCACCGCAGGCCGGTGCAAAGGCGCTCGGCGTGGGCAGCGTAGAGCCTGCAAATGTGTGGTCGCGTCATCCAAAGTTCAGGACCCCTTCGCCTTGCGATTGTCGATGGCCTCGATGTCAGCGACAGCCGCATGGCTAACATTCGCCCGCGCTACAATGCTGCGCCAAGCCAAGAGCTGCTGATCATTCGGCAGAACCATAAGAAAGGGGAGCGCTCGCTCGACTTGATCAAGTGGGGTTTGATCCCGCATTGGTGCACAGACCCGAAGGGTGGACGCAAGCCCATCAACGCCAAGGCCGAGAGTGTCTCAAGGTTGCCTATGTTCTGCGACGCTTATGCTCAGCGACGCTGCATCGTGCCGGTCGACGGCTTTTTCGAGTGGCGCGCGATAAGGGGAGCACGCGGCAAGCAGCCTTATGCCATCGCTATGAAGGATGGCTCACCCTTTGGCCTCGCTGGCCTATGGGACAACTGGCGAAATCCTACAACCGGAGAATGGGAAGCACTTTTGCAATCGTTACGGTGCCTTCCAACGGACTGGTGCGCCAAATACACGACCGGATGCCTGCAATCCTTGAGCCCACGGTATAAGCAAGGGGAAGCCAA
>DASZGQ010000071.1:0-5975 GCA_035938735.1 Methyloceanibacter sp. | reverse complement strand
GCCTCTGATATTGGCGTCGATATAAGCGTGGGGGTGATTGAGCGAGTAGCGGACCCCGGCTTGTGCCGCGAGATGAATGACGCGCTCCGGCTTCTCCTCGAGGAAGACTGCTTCCACCGCCTCCCGCTCGGCAAGATCAGCTTTGATAAAGTGAAATCCGTTGCGGCCCTTGAGTCGTGCGAGCCGCGCCTCTTTGAGCGCAACATCATAATAAGTGCTCACATTGTCGAGGCCGACCACCTCATCGCCGCGATCGAGCAGCCGGGCCGCCGTGTGGAAACCGATGAAGCCGGCGGCGCCGGTGACCAGAATACGCATGGACGTGCTGCTCTACCTCCGCCCCGCCTTGAACCGGCGGCGAGGCCACAAGAGCCATCGTCGCATTGCCCTGTCAACCGCGCGAGCTAGGCAATGAGCCATAAGGGTTCAGTTGACGCTTGGGAGACCGCTCGCTATAGACCGGGCTCGTAATTCCCCGCTCTTTCGCGCTTTCCAGGATCGGCCAGTGCCGAAGGGCTTAACGTTCAGGACCGCAAACGATGGCCAATACCAAATCGGCAAAGAAGGCTGCCCGTCAGACCGCCCGCCGCACCACCGCAAACAAGGCACGCCGCAGTCGGATGCGGAGCTATGCGCGCAAAGTCGAGGAGGCGATCGCCTCCGGCGACAAGGCCGCGGCGGCCGCAGCGCTCAAAGAAGCAGAGCCGGTCGTCGCCCGCACGGCGCAAAAAGGGCTCGTGCATCGCAAGGCTGCCTCGCGCAAGGTTTCTCGGCTCGCTAAGCGCGTCAGCGCCATGGGCAAAGACTAAATCCAAAAAAAGCACGACTGTTGCGGGGGAGTTACAGAGGGTGGCGCTGCGCGCGTCGTACGCCGCAAGGCGCGTGTCAATTCTGTGAAGATATTTCAACCGTTTGGCTTCGGTCGTGTGACCTCGGCTCTCCGTGGGCCGCTACCCCCAGAAAAATTTCCCGCTCTGTGACACTTGGATAACTTGTGCGCAATCACGCATCCGCGTGGCTTCACAGCCAAGATTCAGCCTTCCCTTCAGGGGTTTGCCGGGAGGCGCAATTGCACCATCACCATTGGATTTCGGGGATATTCGCGCTACCCCCTCGCTTGATCACCACACTGCCCATGTGTATAGTCCAATCATCCGAACGGGGCAGTTCCCCTCCTGACAATTGAGCGTTAGGCACCTGGTTCCGGCCAGGGCACGCTTGTCTTGTCCCAATTGTAAGAGTTGTGGGAAAGTTGTAGATAGTTAACGCGTATCCTGTGAGTGGCTTTGTGTACTGGTGCCGCGTAGCCACCACATATAGTGGCTGACACTCCATTTTCTTCTTTAAGGTTGCTTGGGATCGATAGGGGAAGTGTCCGTTGATAAATCAGGGCTCCGATATGGCGGTCGACGAGGTTCACGTCGCTCAAGCGTGGGAAGGCCTCACTTCAGGATCCCGTTCCCAGCTCGTCGACGTGCGCACGCGCGCGGAGTGGACCTATGTCGGAATTCCAGACCTCGAACCGATCGGCAAGCGGGCTGTCCTAGTAGAGTGGCAGACCTTTCCCGATCAGACGGTGGATCAGCGCTTTGCCGAGCGACTCGCCGGCGAGCTCAAGGCGCTTGGCGTTCAATTGGACGACGACCTCTATTTTATTTGCCGTTCGGGAACCCGGAGCCTGGCAGCGGCCAGAGCGACGGCTGAGGCGGGGTACCGGTCTTGCCACAACGTTGCTGGCGGTTTCGAAGGACCGCTTGACGATTTGCGGCACCGAGGCACCCTCGGTGGATGGAAAGCGACCGGTCTCCCCTGGCAGCAAGGCTAGCTTGGGAAACCTGCCGCAAGGACGGTCATGACTGTCCGCGTCGACTTTGTTGACTGCTCATGTGTGAGGCGTGCGGTGCGTAACGGCGCGAACAAGAACAATGGAGCAGAAAGAAAACCGTGGCACAGCAAGAGCAGTTCGCGTCCCCAGTCGATGGTTGGGGGCGGGTCAAAAGCCGGCTACGCGCGGAGTTGGGCGAGGATGTATTCGCCAGCTGGTTTAGGGGGGTCGAGCTTGAACGTCTCGATGAGGGCTGCGTCCACCTGACGGTGGCGACGCGCTTCCTGCGCAATTGGCTCCGATCCCATTACTACGATTTCGTGCTCAGGCTGCTGCGCGCCGAATGGGCCGAAGTCGAACGCGTCGAATTTAGGGTAAGACAGCCGCATTTCGGCAACGAGGCGCCGAAGGACCTCCTCCGCCAGAAGCCTCGGATTGCCGTGCCCGCGCTCGAAGAAGCGCCGCCCTTGCCCATGCCGCTGCGCACCGGCTATGGCGGCTTTGAAGGCTCGCCGCTCGATCCGAGGCTGACCTTCACCACCTTCCTGGTCGGCGCGTCGAACCGCTTGGCGCATGCCGCGGCGCAGGAAGTTGCCGGCGCCTTCTCCACGCCGCAGCAGCTGTTCAACCCGCTCTTCGTGCATGGCAGCGTGGGGTTGGGTAAGACACATCTGTTGCACGCCATTTCCTGGGACGTGAAGCATCGCAAGCCCGAGGCGCAGGTCCTCTATCTCACCGCCGAGCGTTTCATGTCCGGCTTCGTACAGGCCTTGCGCGCGCGGGACGCTCTCGCCTTCAAGGAGAAGCTGCGCAAGATCGACATTCTGCTCATCGATGACATGGAGTTCCTGCAAGGGCCGACCATTCAGCAGGAGTTCTGCCATACGCTAAACTCGCTAATCGACGGCGGGCGGCAAGTCGTGGTGGCCGCCGACCGGGCGCCGACCCAACTCGACAAGCTCGACATGCGCATGCGCTCGCGGCTTGGCGGCGGGCTGGTCGCCGAGATCGGGATCATGGACTATGAGCTGCGCCACAAGATCCTGTCGAAGCGCGCGCAAGAAGCTTGCTCGGAAACGCGCGGGCTCGTCATCTCCGACACGGTGCTCGCCTTCCTCTCCGAGCGTCTGACCGAAAGCGGACGCGAGCTCGAAGGCGCCATCCATCGCTTGCGCGCGAGTTACCAGCTTACTGACGAGCAGGTAACAATAGAGATCGCAGAGCAGATCGTGCGCGATCTGATGCGGGGCGCCGAGCCAAGGCGGGTGCGCATCGACGACATCCTGCGCACGGTGTCGAAGCATTACGGGGTGAACCGCGGGGACCTTCTGTCGGGGCGGCGCAACCGCTCCATCGTCAGGCCCCGCCAGATCGGCATGTATCTCGCGAAGCTCCTCACCTCACGCTCGCTGCCAGAGATCGGGCGCAGGTTCGGCAACCGCGATCACACGACGGTGCTGCACGCGATCCGCAAGATCGAACAGCTCATGAACGACGACAATCAGCTGCGCGAGGAGATCGAGCTTCTGAAGCGACTGTTACGCGACTAGGGGGTTGAAATCCGAGGAAATGGTGCCACCCGGGCCCCTCCTCCCGCCCTTGCAAATTTGCCTCTATCGGATCAAGTTCAAGCGGGAGTTCTTAAGCTTTCATCGCGCCTTTTCGGGTCTCTGCCGGGTCTGTTGACGGCTTCGGCCGGAATGCCTGCAGCCACCTGAAGGGGTGCCTTAGTGGTATCGCCGTAACCCATGCAGCTCACTATCGATAAGCCGAGCCTGACCAAGGCGCTTGCCCATGTGGCTAGCGTGGTCGAGCGGCGCAACACCATTCCGATCCTGTCCAACGTTCATCTCGCCACGCGCAACAATGAGCTCAAGCTGACCTCGACCGACCTCGACATGGAGATCGTCGAGACGGTGCCGGCGCGCGCGAAAGGTGATGGCGCCACCACGGTGCCCGCCCATATGTTCCACGACATCGTGCGCAAATTGCCCGAGGGAAGCGACATCGAGATCGCGCGGGACGGAGATCAGGGCCGGCTCACCATAACTTGCGGGCAGGCGCGCTTCTCGCTGCAGACGCTGCCCGCCGATGACTTCCCGTCGTTGAGCGTCGACGATCTCGACCACGCCTTCGCCATGCCGGCGGCGGATCTCAAGCGCCTCATCGAAAAGACGCGCTTTGCCATCTCCACTGAAGAGACGCGCTATTATCTCAACGGCATCTATCTCCACGCCGCGGAAAGCCGCGGCAAGCCGGTGCTGCGGGCGGTTGCCACCGACGGCCATCGCCTGGCGCAAGTGGAATTGCCGTTGCCCGCCGGCGCCAAGGACATGCTGGGTGTGATCGTGCCGCGCAAGACGGTGGCAGAGCTTGCCAAGCTCGCCGAGGACGGCGATGGCGATGTGCGCATTGAGTTGTCGCCGTCGAAGATCCGCGTCTCCACGGCGCGCGTAGTGCTTACCTCCAAGCTGATCGACGGCACTTTCCCCGACTATGAGCGGGTGATCCCGCAAGGGAACGACAAGACCATGGAGGTCGACAATCACGCCTTCGCCGAGGCCGTTGACCGGGTCTCGACGCTGTCGAGCGATAAGGGACGCGCGGTGAAGCTCTCCATTACCGACCGCAGGCTCACCCTTTCGGTCAATAATCCGGATAGCGGCAGCGCGAGCGAGGAGCTCCCCGTGGAGTATGCCTTCGATCCGCTGGAGATCGGCTTCAATGCCCGCTACCTGCTCGACATTTCCGGGCAGCTCGAAAGCGGCACCGCCGAGTTCCAACTTGCCGATCCGGGCTCTCCTACCATGATCCGCGATGGCAAGGACACGTCCGCCCTCTATGTGCTCATGCCGATGCGGGTATGAGGGCGGCTCTGAGCGGATATCGCGAGCCGGCCGCTAACGAGGCGATGGGCGAAGCTCCTGGCGCCGACGCGCGGCTCTATGTCCAAGAGCTGAGGCTGACGAATTTCCGCAATTACGAGCGGGCCGCTGCGAGCCTCGATGCGCGCCCCGTGGTGCTCGTCGGCGACAATGGCGCGGGGAAAACCAATTTGCTCGAGGCCGTGTCGCTGCTCGGCGCCGGGCAAGGCCTGCGCGGGCGCCCCTACGATGAGCTTGCCTGCAAAGGCGGCCCTGGCGGCTGGGCCGTCGCCGCCACGGCGATGTCGCTTGAAGGCGTGGTCGAGATCGGCACCGGCTTCGGCCTCTTTGGCCCAAGCGAAGGCACGGGTCGCAGTGTACGCATCGCCGGCAAGGAGCAGAGCGCAGGCGCGCTTTCCCACTATGTGCAGCTCGTTTGGGTGATCCCGGAAATGGACGGGCTCTTCACCGGCCCTGCCTCCTTGCGGCGCCGCTTCCTCGACCGGCTGATGCTCGCCGTCGACCCGAACATGCGGGGGCCGCGAGGGCGCTACGACCGAGCCATGCGGCAGCGAAATCGCCTGTTTCAGATGCGCGAAGGATCGCCCTCGCTCTTTGCCGGCCTTGAGGAACAAATGGCAGAGGCGGGCGTCGCCATCGCCGCGGCAAGGCTCGACGCCGTGACGCGGCTCTCAGCCTTGATCCAGGAGACCCATGAGGCGCGCGGGCCGGGTCCCTTCCCTTTCGCCGTGCTCAGCCTCGAAGGCACGCTCGAGCGAGCGCTCATGGAGCGGCCGGCGGTCGAGGTCGAAGACGATTATGTGAGTCTCTTGTCGGAGGCGCGAGAGCGCGACCGGCTCGCCGGAAGAGCCCTTGCAGGGCCGCATCTGAGCGACCTAATAGTGTTTCACGGCCCCCACAATGCACCCGCCGGCGATTGCTCCTCGGGCGAGCAGAAGGCGCTTCTGCTCGGCCTCGTGCTGGCCAAGGCGAGGCTGATCAGGGAGCTTTCGGGCGCTGCTCCGCTTGTCCTCCTCGACGAAGTAGCAGCCCATCTGGACCAAGCCCGGAGAGAGGCCCTTTTTGAAGAGATTCTGGACCTGAAAGCCCAGGCCTGGATGACCGGAACTGACCGGTCGACCTTCGCTTCTATCGCGCCGCAGGCCCAAATCTTGGCGGTGAATCGGGGTAGAATAAACGCCTTATCCGGAGGCCAATTTTGGCCGGACACAGACCACAGAAATTGACCCGCAAGGACCCCATGAAAAGAGCCTCGGAAAGGAAAG
>DASZGQ010000070.1:0-18222 GCA_035938735.1 Methyloceanibacter sp. | reverse complement strand
CAAGATCAGACCGACATCCTCGCCAAGCTTCCGTCCTTCGAGCGGGCGGCCATCGAGCGAAGCCTCGAATATCCCGAGGACTCCGCCGGCCGCATCATGCAAACCGATTTCATCGCTGTGCCGCCTTTCTGGTCGGCGGGGCAGACGATGGATTATATCCGCGACGCTGAGGATGTTCCGGACCGCTTCTATGAAGTGTTCGTCGTCAATCCGTCCTTTCATCTGATCGGCTCGGTGGCGCTCGATCGCCTGCTGCGCGCCAAGCGGCCGGTCAACATCGAAGAGATCACCGACAGCGACATTCATCCCGTCGCCGTGTCGTCGGACCAGGAGGAGGTGGCGCGCACCTTCGAACGCTACAATCTCACCTCTGCACCGGTGGTCGATCCGGACCAGCGGCTGGTCGGCGTCATCACCGCCGACGACGTGGTCGAGGTCATTCAGGAGGAGGCCTCGGAAGACATTCTGCGGCTCGGCGGTGTCGCGGGCGAATCGGTCTCCGATCCAGTCTGGCAGACCACCAAGCACCGCTTCATCTGGCTGTTCGTCAATCTCGGCACGGCGATTCTCGCCTCTTTCGTGATCAGCCTGTTCGACGCCACCATCCAGCAGATGGTGGCGCTTGCCGTGCTCATGCCGATCGTCGCGTCCATGGGCGGCAACGCCGGGACGCAGACCATGACAGTGGCGGTACGTGCGCTGGCCACGCAGGATCTCGGCGCGGTCAACGCGGCCCGCGTCATCGGCCGTGAGACCATCGTTGGTCTGCTCAACGGGCTCATGTTCGCGCTGATCATGGGCGTGATTGCGTTCTACTGGTTCGGCAGCGGCCAGCTCGGGGTGGTGATCGGCGCCGCTATGGTGATCAATCTACTGGTCGCGGCGCTCTCCGGCATTCTCATCCCGCTCGGGCTGCATGCACTCGATCTCGATCCGGCGATCGCCTCCGGCGTGTTCGTCACCATGATGACGGACTGCGTCGGCTTCTTTGCCTTTCTCGGCCTGGCCACGCTGTGGCTGATGTAAGGGACCGGCCGGCGCATGTTCTTCTATCTCGCCAAGGTGCTGTGGTTCCTGCTGCAGCCGTCCACGCTGATCGCGCTGCTGATCGCCTATGGCTCGATCCTAATCTGGACGGGCTGGGCACGCTGGGGGCGCCGCTTCGTCAGCATTGGTGCGATCCTGCTGTTGATTGCCGGCCTCTCGCCGCTCGGCAATGCTCTCATCCTGCCGCTGGAAGACCGCTTCCTGCGAACCAATCTCGACCAGCCACCTCCTCCGACGGGTTTCATCGTGCTTGGCGGCGCGGAGGACAGGCTCGTGGGAATCGCGCGCAAGGCGCCGACGCTGAACGAGGCAGGGGAGCGGATCGTGGAGACAGTAATGCTCGCCCGCAAATTTCCCGACGCGAAGATCGCCATCAGCGGCGGCGATGCCGGCATTCTCTACACGTCGGATTCAGAAGCGGTCGGGGCTCAGCACATGCTCACGGACATGGGGGTGGCGACCGACCGGCTGATCCTCGAAGCTGGTGCCCGCGATACTTACGAGAACGCCGTCTACCTCAAGGCCGAGCTTGACAAGCTGGGCCTGCTCGGGCCAGGCAAGCGCTGGGTGCTGATCACCTCGGCCTATCACATGCCGCGCGCCATGGCCTCGTTCCGCCAAGCAGGCTTCGAGGTCGAGCCCTGGCCGGTTGATTACCGGACGCGGGGGCGCGCCGATCTGACGCGTCCCTTCGACAAGGTCTCGGAAGGCTTGCGGCGGATCGATGTCGCCACGCGTGAATGGGTTGGTCTGTTGGCCTATTGGGTTGCCGGGCGGAGCGACTCACTGTTCCCCGCGCCGAAGGTGGCGGCAGCGGGCTGCGACCTCGCTACGACGCAAGCCGGCAGTCCGCCAAGCTCCCCATGTCGACCCAGTCCTTGAGATAGCTCGCGGCGCGGAAGTCGGCGCCGTCTTCGCCGCCGTGATTTTCGCAGGGGAAATGAAGCTCGCACGGTTGGGTCGCCAAGGCTGGCGGGATAGGATGTCGGCACTAAAACGTCCTTCGGAAGTTTCTGGCGGGAATGACCGTCCATCTCGTAAAGCTCTGCGTCGGCTGCGACACGGTGCAGGAGCTCAAGGACTGGCAGATCGGCCGGCTGAAACGGCTCAAGCGCGCCGGCAAGACGCCGGAGCTCTGTCATCGCACCTTGCAGGCGCCGCGGCGGCGCAAGGAGGTGCTCGACGGCGGATCGCTCTATTGGGTGATCAAGGGCGTCGTTCTGGTGCGCCAGCGCGTGCTCGATCTCAGGCCCGACGTCAAGGATGACGGCACAGCGTGTTGCGGCATCGTGCTCGACCACGAGTTGGTCGCGACCCGCCCGCAGGCGCGGCGCGCCTTTCAGGGCTGGCGGTATTTGCCGGCGGCTGATGCGCCCGCTGATCTCCGCGTGGTTGAGGACGACGACAGCGATATGCCCAGGGCCATGCGCGCCGACTTGCGCGAACTTGGCCTCATCGATTTTTAGGGGCGGTCGGCACGTTATCGATCAGGCGCGTGGTGCCGAGATGGACCGCGCCCATCACGCGGGCAGGCCCCCTGATCGGACCTGAGAGCGGCGCAAGTGTCTCTGGATCGCGGATCGCCACGTAGTCGACGCGAAAGCCTTTGCCTTCCAACTTGAAGCGGCCGGCGCTGGAGGCGGCGTCGCAGCCTTCACCGTCGGCCAAAACTGCGGCTGCTTCGCTCAAAACCTGGTGAAGGATCGGGGCCGTCTTGCGCTCGGCAGGTGAGAGGTAGCCATTGCGCGAAGACAGGGCCAGGCCGTCGGGCTCGCGCACGATCGGTCCGGACACGATCTGCACCGGAATGTCGAGATCGCGCACCAGCTGCTTGATGACGAGAAGCTGCTGATAGTCCTTCTCGCCGAACACCGCCACGTCCGGCGCGCATCGCAGGAGCAGCTTGGTGACGACCGTGGCAACGCCATCGAAATGATTGGGGCGCGCGGCGCCGCACAGATCTTCGGTGAGGCTCGGCAGGCTAACTTTGGTGGCAAAGCCCTCAGGGTACATCCCGGCCGTGTCCGGAATAAAGACGAGGTCCACACCGGCCTGCGCGAGCTTCTCAACGTCGCCAGCCTCGTCGCGTGGGTAGCGCTTGAAATCTTCCTTGGGCCCGAACTGGGCGGGATTGACGAAGATCGAGGCGACGATTCGCTCCGCGTGGCCCTTGGCGACGGCAATGAGCGACAGGTGCCCCGCGTGGAGCGCGCCCATGGTGGGGACCAATGCGATTGTATCGCCGGTCTGCCGCCATTTGGCGACCTGCGCTCTAAGGTCCTTCAAGTTTCTGACTGTGGTAATCGTTTGGGCCATTTCACATCCGCTCTAGGCCGGTCCTGGGGACTTCATAATGGATTTCGGAGCGAGCCGAAATGATACGGATCAAGATAGGAGGACCAGGGTTCAAGGATTACAGTCATCGCTATGAGAGAGCCAAAATTCAAGATTGGCGAGAGGCTATCCTTACCAAGCCGCGCGGCTCTCAGTGAAGCGTTGCTTGCGGACGAAGACACGCTCGTCGCGTTACTGATCGAGAAGGCGCGGTGCAGCGAGGCCGAGCAGCGCGAGATTGCGGGCCTTGCCGAGCAACTTGTGCGCGCAGCGCGGGCAGGGCGGAGCGAGACTGGCGGCGTCGATTCGTTTCTGCATGAATACGGACTTTCCTCGCGCGAAGGCGTGCTGCTTCTCTGTCTGGCCGAGGCGCTGCTGCGCGTGCCCGACTCCGCCACCGCCGACCGGTTGATCGCCGGCACCATCGGCAGCGGCGACTGGGCGAGGCATCTCGGCCACTCCAATTCGCTGCTGGTTAACGCGTCGACCTACGGGTTGATGCTGACCGGCCGTGTGATCGATTGGGGCGAGGGGGACGGCAATACCCCCGGTAGCATGATCCAGCGCCTGATTGGCCGGAGCGGCGAGCCGGTGATCCGCCAAGCGCTCCGCCAGGCCATGCGCATTCTTGGCGGCCAGTTCGTGCTCGGCCAGACTATTCGAGAGGCGCTTCACAAGGCCGAGGACGAAGCGGTGAAGGGCTATCGCTTCTCCTTCGACATGCTGGGCGAGGCTGCGCGCACCGCGCAAGATGCAGCGGCGTATACGGCACGCTATCACGAGGCGGTCGAGGCCATCGCGGCCTGGGTAGGGTCGCCGCATCTGCGCGACGAGGAGGAGCTGCACACGCGGCCAGGACTTTCGGTGAAGCTGTCGGCGCTGCACCCGCGCTACGGGCCATCGCAGGAGGAGAGGCTGCGTGAGGAGCTTCTGCCCGCGCTGCGGGAGCTTGCCTTCGCCATGCGCGAGGCGTGGCTGCCGCTCACCATCGATGCCGAGGAGCAGGACAAGCTCGAGCTTAGCCTTGCGCTGTTCGAGCCGCTGCTCACCGATTCTGCGCTCGCCGGTTGGAACGGGCTCGGGCTTGCAGTGCAGGCCTATGGCAAGCGGGCTTTGCCGCTCATCGATTGGCTTGGGCAGATGGCCAAGGCCACGGGGCGGCGCATTCCGGTGCGCCTGGTCAAGGGCGCCTATTGGGACAGTGAGATCAAATGGGCGCAGGAGGCGGGGCTTGCCGGCTATCCGGTGTTCACCCGCAAGGTCAATACCGACGTCGCTTATCTTGCCGTGGCGCGGGCGCTGTTGACGCGGCCGAAGGCCTACTTCCCACAATTTGCCACCCACAATGCTCATACCATTGCCGCCATCGCAGTGCTGGCTGGAAAGCGCGATTACGAGTTTCAGCGGCTCTACGGCATGGGCGAGGCTCTGCATCGCGAGGTCGTGCGGCCAGAAGCCTTGGGCAAGCCGTGCCGCATCTACGCGCCGGTCGGCGGGCACAAGGATCTGCTCGCTTATCTCGTGCGCCGGCTGCTCGAGAACGGCGCCAACACCTCCTTCGTCAATCGCCTTGCCGACGACGAGGCGCCGATCTCGGCCATCGTCGCCGATCCGGTGGAGAAGGCGGCGAGACTTGATCCCAAAGCCAACCCGCTGATCCCGATCCCACCGGACCTATTTGCGCCCGAGCGACGAAACAGTTCGGGACTGCCCCTGTGGGAGGGCGATATCCGAGAGCCCTTGCTGGCGTCCATCGAGCAGGCGCTGGCGACGCCAGCGGAAGCAGGTCCGATCGTCTCCGGTGCGGCCCTGGAAGGCGTCGAGATCGTCGATATCACCTCGCCGCATGATCGAAGGGTCATTGTGGGCACCTGCCGAGATGCCGATCCGCCCACTATCGACAGGGCGCTGTCTGCGGCCAAATCCGCGTCTTATGAGTGGGACGCGATGGGCGGCGCGGCCCGCGCTGAGGTCCTCGACCGCACTGCAGGTCTGTTCGAAGGCGACCGCACGGCACTGATGGCGCTGATGGTGCGGGAAGCTGGCAAGACGCTAGCCAATGCCCAGGGCGATCTCCGCGAGGCGGTCGATCATCTGCGTTATGCGGCGGCGGAAGCACGCCGGAGCTTTGCCGGTCCGATCGAGCTCAAAGGCCCGACAGGAGAGCGCAATGAGCTCACCTTGCACGGGTGTGGCGTTTTCGCCTGCATCTCGCCCTGGAATTTTCCGCTCGCCATTTTCACCGGGCAGATCGCAGGCGCGCTCGCCGCAGGCAATGCCGCGCTCGCAAAGCCGGCGGAGCAGACGCCGCTCACCGCCTTTCGCGCCGTGCGCCACCTGCATGCGGCGGGCGTTCCAGCCGACGTGCTACACCTCCTGCCTGGGCGCGGCGAGACGGTCGGCGCCGCGCTAGTCTCCGATCCTCGTATCGACGGCGTCGCCTTCACCGGCGGCACCGATACCGGCCTCGTCATCAACCGGGCGCTCGCGGCGCGCGACGGTCCCATTGTCAAGCTGATCGCCGAGACCGGTGGCCAGAATTGCATGATCGTGGATTCTTCCGCCCTGCCGGAGCAGGTGGTCGACGATGCCTTGGCGTCGGCCTTCGACAGCACCGGCCAGCGCTGCTCGGCGCTGCGCGTGCTCTTCGTGCAGGAGGACGTGACCGGCGGCATGATCGACATGCTGCTCGGCGCGGCGCAGGAACTGACCATCGGCGATCCCCTCGACTACGCGACAGACATCGGCCCGGTGATCGACGCTAAGGCAAAGACGGTGCTCGAACGGCACAAGGCGCGCATGCGGCATGAGGCGCGCGAACTGCTCGATCTCGCGTTACCGGCAGCTTGCGCGCACGGTACCTACGTGGCCCCGGCCATCTATGCCATTCCATCGCTCAAGCTGCTGCCGCGCGAGGTGTTCGGGCCGATCCTGCACGTCGTCACGTTCGCCGGAGACCGGCTGGGAGAGGTGTGCGAGGCGATCGACGCCACCGGCTACGGGCTAACGCTTGGGCTGCACACTCGCGTGCAGGCGACCGCAGACTTCGTGGCCGAGCGGGTGAAGGTCGGGAATCTGTACGTGAACCGCAATCAGATCCGCGCCGTGGTCGGCGTGCAGCCCTTTGGCGGCGAAGGTCTTTCCGGCACGGGGCCAAAGACCGGAGGGCCGAATTATCTGAAGGGATTTGCGCTGGAGCGGGTGCGGACCACCGACCTGACGGCCTCCGGCGGCAATGCCGCGTTGCTTGCCGCCGCGGCCGACGAAGAATAAGCGCCGCCAAACCATTGTCGGCTGGCACAAGAGGGTCCATCTTTAGCCCCGGGGGCGCGCGATTGGAGGCCTGAATGATGGCGGCTCAGTCGAAGACGCCGGTGAAAACTGAGAGCGGCGCCGCAGTCGAGACGACGCGCTCAAGCGGCGCCGAGGTCGATGCGTTCCTCTCGCGGGTGAAATCCATAACGCCCGCGGTATCGTGGCGCGGACGGCTCATCTTCGCCATGGATGCGACCATGAGCCGGCAGCCCACTTGGGACCTCGCGCTCAAGCTTCAGGCCGACATGTTCCGCGCCGTGAAGGAGGTTGGTGGGCTCGACGTACAGCTCGTCTATTTCCGCGGGCTCAGTGAGACGCGAGCGAGCAAATGGGTGGGCGATCCGGAGGCGCTGGCGCGGCTCATGGCGCGCGTCGCCTGCGAAGGCGGGTTCACGCAGATCCGCAAAGTGCTCGCCCATGCCCGGCGGGAAAGCAAGAAGGCAAAGGTCAATGCGGTCGTCTATGTCGGCGATTGCATGGAGGAGGACATTGACGAGCTCTGCGCGCGCGCTGGCGAGCTCGCGCTACTCGGCGTGCCGATGTTCCTGTTCCAGGAGGGGCGTGAGCCGAAAGCCGAGCGCGCCTTCAAGGAGATCGCCAGGCTGACGCATGGTGCCTACTGCCATTTCGATGCCGGCTCGGCCGGTCAGCTACGCGCGCTGTTGGCGGCGGTTGCGGTCTACGCCACCGGCGGCCGCAAGGCCCTGCAAGATTACAGCGCGACAACCAAGAGCGAAGCAGCGGTGCGCCTCCTCGAACAGCTCGCCTGACGAAAAACGCCAATGCCAGCCTTCCTCGCCGGTCTTGCGGCCCTTCTGCTTCTCATCTTCGGCGGCCGCCTGCTCGCCTCGGCAAACCCCCAGAAGCTCGCCGCGGGCATGCGCATCGCTGGGGGCATTGCCCTCCTTCTGGTCGCGGCCGTCCTGTTGCTGCGCGCTCCGCCGCTTGCCGTCCCTTTTGCGCTCGTCGGCTTTGCCCTACTCGGGTTGCCACTCGGGTCCTGGTTCGGGTCGAGCAGCCCCTTCTGGTCTCAGCGCAAGTCTGCGGGGCAGAAGTCCGAGGTGCGCACCGATACCCTCGAAATGGAACTCGACCATGACAGCGGGCATATGGAGGGACGGTGTCTCACCGGCCGGTTCGCGGGGAGGAACCTGTCCTCACTGAACGACGAGGAGCTGCTGCTCCTGCTCGACGAACTGCGCGATAGCGATGCGCAGGGCGCGGTTTTGATCGAGGCTTATCTCGACCGGCGCGCGCAAGGCTGGCGCGAGAAGGGCGCGGACGATGCGGAGAGGGAGCAGGCGAGGAAGCCGCGCGGTGGGCGAGTCCGCATGACGCGGGAAGAGGCTCACGACGTGCTCGGGCTCAAGGAGGTTGCGAGCGAGGAGGAAATCCGCGCGGCGCATCGCAAGCTCATGATGAAGCTTCACCCGGATCAGGGCGGGTCGACGTACCTCGCCGCCCGCATCAATGAGGCGAAGGACGTTCTGCTCGGCGGCCGGAAGTAGAGGCTAGTTGGCGCGCATCACCACGCAGTCGAAGGACATGCGCTTGAGCTCGACGCAGGCGCTCTTTGCATCGTCTTGCGAGAAGCCGGCGAAGCGCGCCCGGAACCACTGCGTCTCATCTTTTTGGAAGGCAACAGCGAACGGCTGATGGCCATCGAGCAGCGTCGTGGCATGGCCTTGAACCTCGCCGAGCCGAGCTTCTGCCTCGGCCAGCGAGGCGTAGGCCCCAACCTGCACATCGTAGGGGCCGGCGCTCGCTCCAGTCTTGCCTGAGTTTACAGGTGTGGCGCTGGTGGCCACAGGCTGTGCGGGCGCGGGAGCGGGAGCTAGCTTTTCTGGACTTTCAGGGGCGCTGTCCTGAGCCAAGTTGACAGGTGCGGCCGCTGGCGCTGCCGAGGCTAGCGCAAACACCTGCTTCTTGGCGGCCGGCGGTGCCGGTGGCGCCGGAGGAGCTTCAAGGCTCGCCACCAACGGCGTCTGGTTCAGAGGCTTGCCGGCGACGGCCTTGGGGAAATTCTGTTCGAGCAGCGACCGCATGGCGGCGTCGCGCTCCGCACCCGTCCTGCCGCCAAGCACGACCGCCACCAGGTGCTTGTTGTCGCGCCGCACCGACGCCGTGAGGTTGAAGCCAGCGAGCCGCGTGTAGCCCGTCTTGATACCGTCAGTACCCTTGTAGCCGAACAACAGGTGGTTGTGGTTGCGGTAGCGCCTGCCGTTGTAGGTGAAGTATTTGGTCTGGAAGCACCCGTAATATTCGGGGAAATCGCGGATCAGATGCTGGGCTAGGATCGCGATGTCCCGCGCCGAGGTCACCTGCCCGTCAATAGGCAGCCCGGAGGCATTGCGGAACTGCGTGGACATCATGCCGATCGACTGGGCCTTTTGCGTCATCACCCTGGCGAAGTTTTGCTCGGTACCCGCGAGATTCTCGGCGATGGTAACCGCGGCGTCGTTGGCGGAGAGGGTCACGAGCGCGTTGACGGCGTCAGCGGCGCGGATGGTGGCGCCAGGCTTCAGGTTGAGCTTAGTCGGAGCTTGGCTCGCGGCATATGGCGTCACCACGAGTTCCGAGTTGGGTGAGGCGGCGCCGGCGCGCATATAGGTGAAGAGCACATAGAGGGTCATCATCTTGGTGAGCGAAGCAGGGACCCGGGGAACGTCGGGGGACTGCTCGTACAAGGGGCGGCCCGAATTCATGTCGAGGACGATCGCCGCAGCGATCGCGCTGCCGCCCGCTCGCGCCTTTGGCCTAGCCAGTGCCCCGGTCGACGGCGCCGCCATGGCAAGCGCGAGCGCCAGCGCCAGCGGGCGCCACCCACGGGGCCGCTTGCGCGCCCAATGTCCGCAGTTCCGGATTTTCACCCCGTCCTCAAAGGCCATTCGGCCTCGCCCCCCGCTTCTTCAACTCTTCCCACCGGCACCCACGAGACACGAGCTTTGTTGCAACTTGCTGGCGCGACTGGGTTCGGAAGAAGGCTAAAATCCGGCGATTGCCAAAGCGTTAAGGGCGATAAGCAGCGCTTATTGTGCACTGCAAAAATTTTTGTTGACCATTTATTGTGCAATGCATATATATGGCTCGCCACGCAGGATCGGTATTTCTCAAGAGAGGGCTCATGATGCTCAAAGGTTTCGAAGAGTTTCAGAAAGTGGGTAAGGACGGCTTCGATGCGGCCGTTAAGTCGTTCGGCGAGATGAACAAGGGCTTCCAGGCTATTGCTGCCGAGGTCACCGATTATTTCAAGAAAGCGTTCGAGGACGGCACGCGTGCCTTCGAACAACTCATCGGCGCAAAGTCGGTAGAGCAGGCCGTCGAGATTCAATCCCAGTATGCGAAGAAGGCGTATGACACCTACATCGCCGAGTTCTCCAAGCTCGGCGAGATGTATGCTGGCTTGGCCCGCGATGCCTACAAGCCGGTCGAGACTGCCTTGACCAAGAAGGTGGCCTAACACCTCCTGCCGACTTCACTTGGTCAATCGACAAAGACCCGGGATTGTTTCCCGGGTCTTTTTTTTTGCCGTTTTCCGGTCAGCAATCGGCACTATGTTATGGAGCGTCCGGCGTGGCGATTTGCTGCCGCTTGCCCGATGCCGCTAGAATGGATCAAGATATCGACCGGCACTTAGATGGACCAATTGGTCGCCTTGGCAGATGACGAACGAGACGCCACATAGGAGTTGACGATGGCGCGGAACGGCGACAATCGCCGGGGCGGCGACACCGGCACTCATATCATCACCAAGACGCGTCCGAAGACGAAGCGGCCGAGCCTCTACAAGGTGCTGCTTCTCAACGACGACTACACGCCGATGGATTTCGTCGTGTACGTGTTGGAACGCTTCTTTAATAAGCCGCCGGAAGAGGCGACTCGGATTATGCTGCATGTCCACCAGAAGGGCGTCGGCATTTGCGGAGTCTACACTTACGAGGTGGCCGAGACTAAAGTAGCGCAGGTGACGAGCTTTGCCCGTCAGCACGAACACCCGCTACAATGCACCATGGAGAAAGAGTGAGGATTTAGGTGGCTTCCTTTTCGTCCAGTCTGGAACAGGCCTTACGGCGCGCGCTGCAATACGCCAATGAGCGCAGTCACGAATATGCGACGCTCGAGCATCTGCTGCTGTCGCTGCTCGATGACCGTGATGCTGCGGCCGTGATGCGCGCCTGCGACGTCGATCTCGACCTGTTGCGGGACAAGCTCACCGGATATCTCGACAACGAGCTGGCGGGGCTCGTGCTCGATTCGCATAACGACGCCCAGCCGACAGCAGGTTTCCAGCGCGTCATCCACCGCGCCGTCGCCCATGTGCAGTCCTCTGGTCGCGAGGAGGTGACCGGCGCCAACGTGCTCGTCGCGATCTTCGCCGAGCGGGAGAGCCATGCCGCCTTCTTCCTGCAAGAGCAGCACATGACCCGCTTCGACGCGGTCAACTATATCAGTCACGGCATTGCCAAACGGGCCGGGATGTCCGAACCGCGCACCGTGCGCGGCGTGGAAGAGGATGCCGCCACTGTTGAAGGCGCAGACGAGAAGAAGCGTGGCGCCGATGCGCTCGAGGTCTATTGCATCAACCTGAACCAGAAAGCCCGCGCTGGCCGGATCGATCCCTTGATCGGCCGCGCCGCCGAGATCCAGCGCACCATCCAGGTGCTCTGTCGGCGGCAGAAAAACAACCCACTGTTCGTAGGCGACCCTGGCGTTGGCAAGACGGCGATCGCCGAAGGGCTCGCGCGCCGCATCGTCATGGGCGACGTGCCGGAGGTGCTCGCGGAATCAACCATCTTCCAGCTCGACATGGGCGCGTTGCTCGCCGGCACCCGCTATCGCGGCGATTTCGAGGAGCGGCTCAAGGCAGTAATGCGCGAGATCGAGGCCTATCCCGGCGCCATCATGTTCATCGACGAGATCCACACGGTGATCGGCGCCGGCGCCACCTCGGGCGGCGCCATGGACGCATCGAACCTGCTCAAGCCCGCGCTCCAGTCGGGCACGCTCCGCTGCATCGGCTCGACCACCTACAAGGAGTACAGGCAGCATTTCGAGAAGGACCGGGCGCTGGTGCGCAGGTTCCAGAAGATCGACGTGAACGAGCCTTCCGTCCCCGACGCGATCGAGATCCTCAAGGGCCTGAAGCCTTATTTCGAGGACTTCCACCGGGTGCGCTACACGCGCCAGGCGATCAAGTCAGCGGTCGAGCTATCGGCCAAATACATTCACGACCGGAAACTTCCCGACAAGGCCATCGACGTGATCGATGAGACCGGCGCCTCGCAAATGCTGCTGCCCGAGCGCCAGCGGCGGAAGATCATCGGGGTCAAGGAGGTCGAGTCGACCATCGCCACCATGGCCCGCATTCCGCCGAAGACGGTGTCGAAGTCGGACGCCGAGGTGCTGCGCGCCATCGACCAGGAGTTGAAGCGGGTGGTGTTCGGCCAGGACCGGGCAATAGAGGCGCTGGCCGCCGCGATCAAGCTGTCACGCGCGGGGCTACGCGAGCCTGAGAAACCGATCGGCTGCTACATGTTCTCCGGGCCAACCGGCGTCGGCAAGACCGAGGTCGCGCGCCAGCTCGCCCTTCTGCTCGGCGTCGAGCTGCTCCGCTTCGACATGAGCGAATATATGGAGCGCCACACGGTGTCGCGGCTGATCGGCGCGCCGCCCGGCTATGTGGGCTTCGACCAGGGCGGGCTGCTGACCGACGGCATCGACCAGCATCCGCACTCGGTGCTGCTGCTCGACGAGATCGAGAAGGCGCACCCGGACCTGTTCAACATCCTGTTGCAGATCATGGACCACGGCAAGCTGACCGACCACAACGGCAAGAAGGTCGACTTCCAGAACGTGATCCTGATCATGACCACCAATGCTGGTGCGTCCGACCTTGCCAAGGCCGCGATCGGGTTCAACCGGTCGAAGCGCGAGGGCGACGACGAGGAAGCCATAACCAGGCTGTTCACGCCTGAGTTCCGCAACCGGCTCGACGCCATCATTCCCTTCGCCAACCTCACGCCAGAGATAATCGCCAAGGTGGTGGAGAAGTTCGTCTTCCAGCTCGAGGCGCAGCTCGGCGACCGCAACATCACCATCGAGCTTACCCCGGAGGCCAATGCCTGGCTCGCCGAGCGCGGTTACGACGATAAGTTCGGCGCGCGGCCGCTGGCGCGGGTGATCCAGGAGCACATCAAGAAGCCGCTCGCCGAGGAGATCCTGTTCGGGGCGCTCAAGGACGGCGGCATCGTTCGGGTGCTGGTCAATGAAAAGGACGGCCAGAAGGTGCTCGGCTTCGAGTTCATCAAGGCCGATGCGCCGATTCGCCCGCGCGGACCGAACGAGCTCGAGAGCGAGGATTTCGATCCTGACGATGGCGGGCCGGAAGGTTCCGGAGGCGGTGGTGTGAAATCCGCGCCGAAGCCCAAGGCCAAACGCGCGCCACGCCGCCCCGGGCCACGCCGGCCAGGCGCCCGGCGCGGTATGGGCTCAAGCCCGGTGCCGAAGGTGCCGCTCGGCTCGCGGTAGTCACACTAACTCAATACGATCTTCGTCATGCCCGGCCTTGTGCCGGGCACCCACGAATTTAGCCCATGCAACGGCAACGACTTGATTGGCCGGGACAAGCCCGGCCATGACGCGTGATGCTAGGCGGATGATCCTTTTTGCAGCGCCTTCCGGATTTTCTCAGCGGTGGCGGCGAGCTGGGCCTGGTCGGCCATCTTGCCGGCATGGGGCTTCAGCTCCGTGCCCTCCTTGCGCGGGATAATGTGGACGTGGAGGTGGAACACGGTCTGCCCCGCGGCGGCGCCATTGAACTGCGCGATAAGTACCCCGTCCGCCCCCACCGCCTCCTTGATCTGCGGCGCGAGCTTCTGCACCACGGCCATGAGCTTGACCAGCGCCTTCGGCGAAACGTCGAATAGGTCGCGCGCTTCCTCCTTGGTGACCACCAGCGCGTGGCCGTCGGAGCGCGGCATGATGTCGAGTAAGGCAAGCGTGTCCTCATCCTCGTAGATCTTGTGGGAGGGGAGTTCGCCGCGCAGCACCTTGGCGAAGACATTGTCCCGGTCGTAGCTCATTGACGCGCTCCTTGAACGCATTTTAGCGAGTCATTTCGAGTCCTCGGCGCGCCGAGGTCAACCAGAAAATTGCCATTGCGGGGAGGCTACTCTGGCCTTCGGTAAGGCGACTCTTCGCCGAGCAACGCGATTTCATGGGCGACAGTCAGGCGTTCTCGCTTGAGACAATCGGCGACGGCGCGGCGGAGCGCGGGATCTCTGATCCAATGGGCGCTGAAAGTCGGCACGGGAAGGTAGCCGCGGGCGAGCTTATGTGCCCCTTGCGCGCCGGCTTCGACCCGCGCGAGCTGGTGCTGAATAGCAAAGTCGATGGCCTGGTAGTAACAGACCTCGAAATGCAAGCACGCATGCTCCTCAAGCGCACCCCAATAGCGGCCATAAAGCGTGTTGGCGCCGATGAAGTTGAGCGCACCGGCGATGGTGCGGCCATCTCGCTTGGCAAGCACGAGCAGAATCTGGTCGCTCATAGTCTCGCCGATCAGGCTGAAGAAAGTGCGTGTGAGATAGGGCGAGCCCCATTTGCGAGAGCCGGTATCCATGTAAAAGGCGAAAAAGGCGTCCCAATGGGACTCGGTGAGATCAGTGCCGGTCACCCACTCGATCTTGATCCCGCTTTCAAGCGCGCGTTTGCGTTCGCCGCGGATTGATTTCCGTTTGCGTGAGGTAAGCGCGCCCAAGAAATCCTCGAAGTTCTCATAGCCCTCGTTCCGCCAGTGGAACTGCTGATCGTTGCGCTGGAGATAGCTTAGATTCCCGGCAAGCTCCCATTCTTCCCGCGTGGGGAAAGTCATGTGCACCGAGGAGGCATCAAGCCGCTCGGCGAGGGTCGCGACCGCCTGCAGCAGAATCGCTTCGCGCTCAGTTCGGCCGGGACCCTCGCGTATGAGCAGCCGCTTGCCAGTGACCGGGGTGAAGGGCACGGCGGCCTGCAGCTTCGGATAATAGCTGCCGCCGGTGCGCTCATAGGCGTCGGCCCAGGCATGGTCGAAGACATATTCGCCGTAGGAATGGGATTTCAGGTAGCAGGGCATGCAGCCTGCCAGACCTCCGCCGGCGTCCTCGAACAGTAGATGCTGCGGCAGCCAGCCGGTCGCCCCCGTGGCCGATCCGCTCTCTTCCAGCGCGTGGAGAAAGGCATGGGAGATGAAAGGGTTGTCCGGCCGCCCCGTCGTGCCGCTCTGCACAGCGCCGCGGGCACAAGCATCCCATTCGGACGCCGGTACATCAGCGATGCGCTGCACCACGCGCAGCATGGCGCTGACCGGGTCTCTTTGCGAGCGTTGTTCGATGTCGCCCATGGCTTAAGGTACGATGCCTTCGAAGATCATGGCGTCGGCGAAAAGTTGCGCGAAGGCCTTCTCAGTGTCCGTGCGCACGGTCCAGGTAAGCAGCGGCAGGTGAAAGAGGTCTCGCGCGATCCCTGGCGCGAGCGCCGGCAGAGCCCTGATATCGTAGGCGATAAAGTTGGGCCGCGCGATAGCTGCGGTCAGCAGATGCCGCATGGCGAAGCGCTGGCTGATGGAGAGCTCAGACCAGTGGTTCTTGTCCTCGAAGCGCTCGGAAATCAGCCCGCGTGGCAAAGAGGGCGAGGTGCGGCGGAACGCCGCGACGCAATTCGGGTCGAAGGACATCACCGCGACGCGCCCTGCATAAGGTTTGAGGATTTCGGCGATGTTTCGCTGCAAACGCTCGTCTTTTCCCCACGTGCTCTTGACTTCCAGCAAGAGCGGCACGCGGCCATCGACAATGGCGAGCAGCCCTTCGAGAGAGAGGATGTGGTCCCTGTTGTTGCGCAAGGGAATGGTGCACAGGTCGGCAGCGTTACGCGCGGGAACGAGGCCGCTTTCGGCCGTCAGCCGGTCCAGTGTGCGGTCGTGGAACACGATCGGCCGACCATCCTTCGCGCATTGCAGGTCGACTTCGATGGCGTAACCCTTGGCGATCGCAGCCTCGACCGCAGAAGCGCTGTTCTCGATGATGCCCATCTTCTCATCATGCAGTCCGCGATGGGCGATCGGCCGCTTCAACCAATCGAGCGCATCGCGGGTCATGGGCGAGTGCCGCAGCGCTCGACTAATCCACCGCGAAGACGGCGTCGATCTCGACGGCGGCGCCAAGCGGCAGGCCCGAGCAGCCAACGGCAATGCGGGTATGCCGGCCTTTCTGTCCGAGCACCTTCACGATGAGTTCGGAGGCGCCGTTGATCACCTTGGGATGGTCGAGAAAGCCAGGCGCGGCGTTCACAAAGCCGTTCAGGCGCAGGCATTGGACGATGCGGTCGAGATCGCCGAGCGCCGCCTTTGCCTGGGCGAGAATATTTAGCGCGCAGAGACGCGCAGCCTCCTGCCCCTGGGCGAGGTCGAGCCCGGCCCCGAGCGTGCCAGTCACCGCGAGCTTCCCATCCTTGAGCGGCAGTTGGCCGGCCACGAAGAGCTGGCCGTTCAAGTGCAGGAACGAGACATAGTCGGCAACGGGAAGGGGGATCTCCGGAAGGGTGAGGTCCAGGGCCTTGAGCCTTGCTTCGATCTCTCCGGCCATACTGTCTCCGATTCAGGGTTGTAGGGCGCGTGCGGGCAAGGGAACATCGGCCAAAATCTGGGCCTTCGCAAGCGGAGCGGAACCCTTGTCCCGGCGCGCTGTTGGTGCCAAGAATCGCCGGCCGAGCCTGAAGTTCGCGGCGGCTCGAGTGGAGTGAGGAGCGGCATGGTGACTGAGGCTTTTCGGCTGGCGCTGACACTTCCGGTGGTGGCGATGCTCGCGGGCGCCGTGGCGCGTCCGGCGGAGGCCTTTGCGGGCAAGGAGCCCGTCAAGCTCACGCCGCACCGTGCCGTGTATGAGATGACCCTCGACGAGGCCCGCTCCGCGTCCGGCATCACGGGGATCGATGGGCGCATGGTGTTCGAGTTCACCGGGTCCGAATGCGACGGCTACACGCTCAACATGCGCATGGTCACCCAGATGACCGACTCGCAAGGCCAGACCAACCTGACCGACCTCCGCTCATCGACCTGGGAAGAGGGCAATGGCCAGAAGTTCAGGTTTCAGTCGGCGCAATACCTGAACGACAAGCTCGGCGACGTCACCATGGGGCGGGCGACGCGCAACGACCCCGATACCGCGGTTCAGGTGAAGCTCAGCCAGCCGAGCCATGCAGAGCTCAACCTTTCGGGCAAGGTGCTGTTTCCCACGCAGCACAGCTTCGCGTTGATGAACGCGGCGCAAGGCGGAGAGTCGCTGCTGCAGGCCCAGATCTATGACGGCTCCGAGAAGGGCCAGAAGGTTTATGAGACCACGGCGTTCATCGGCAAGCCGGTGCCCCCGGGAAGTGAGGACAAGATCGAAGCTCCCGCCAAGGAAAAGGGCCTCGCCGACCTCGTCTCCTGGCCGGTATCGATCGGCTATTTCGAGGCGAAGGGCGGAGATCTGACGCCGAGCTACCAGATCGATTTCCGGCTCTATGCCAATGGCGTAAGCCGCGAGCTCCTCATCGACTATGGCGATTTTTCCATCCACGGCACGCTCACCAAGCTCGAATATTTGAAAGCCGAGGCGTGTCCTTCCGTGGCTCCCAGGTAGCCGCAGGGCGTCCCGAGCGGCCCAAAAAAATCGCAGATTTCCAGCGATATTTGGCATTACCGAAAGCATTTGATTACGGCTTTGCGCTCAAATTCCGCTCCAACCACGGGAGCGCCATGCAATGTCCTTAGGGGTTGGCCCCGCTCAGCACCATGGCGCATAGGGGCGAGATCGCCCATCATATGCTGATCGAATCGCCTGAACCGCAGCCGATGGCAAAAACCGTTCTGATCGTCGAGGACAACGAGCTGAACATGAAGTTGTTTCATGATCTGCTCGACGCCCACGGCTACAAGACCCTGCAGACGCGAAACGGCATGGAAGCGCTTGCGCTTGCCCGCGAGCACCGGCCGGACCTTATCCTCATGGACATTCAGCTTCCCGAGGTATCCGGCCTGGAAGTGACGAAGTGGCTGAAGGAGGACGATGAACTCCGACAGATCCCGGTGGTGGCGGTGACAGCCTTCGCCATGAAGGGAGACGAGGAGCGCATCCGTGAAGGCGGCTGCGAAGCCTACATCTCCAAGCCGATCTCGGTTTCGATGTTCCTCGATACCGTTAGGCAGTTCATCGGCGAAGCCCGGTAGCATTTCATGACTGCACGCGTACTCGTGGTCGACGATGTCGACGCCAATTTGAAACTGCTCGCACTGGAGATCTGCTTGAGCGAGCGGGCCGACGTGATGCTACTCGACGTGATGATGCCCGGCACGGACGGCTTCGAGGCCTGCCGGGGACTAAAGGCCGCCGCGCACCCAGCATATCCCGGTGATCATGGTGACCGCGCTCGATCAACCATCCGACCGGGTGAGGGGCTAGAGGCGGGGGCGGACGACTTTCTCACCAAGCCGGTTGAGGACATTGCTCT
>DASZGQ010000069.1:0-8410 GCA_035938735.1 Methyloceanibacter sp. | reverse complement strand
AAGACTTGCGAGCCCTTTGCGACGAAAAGGGCGTTTTGCTCCTGCTCGATGAGGTGCAGAGCGGCATGGGTCGCACAGGACGTCTGTTCGCTCATGAATGGGCTGGCATTACGCCGGACGTCATGGCGACCGCCAAGGGGCTTGGCGGCGGCTTTCCCGTGGGCGCCGTCCTCGCCACGGAAGGGGTGGGTAGCGCGATGACGCCGGGGAGCCACGGCTCCACCTTCGGCGGCAATCCGCTCGCCATGGCCGTGGGCAACGCCGTGCTCGACGTGGTGCTTGCCCCAGGGTTCCTCGAACACGTCGCGGCAATGGGGCTCCGGCTCAAGCAGCGCCTTGCCGGCCTCAAAGATGAGCATGACGACATCATCGCGGAGGTGCGTGGCCAGGGCTTGATGCTCGGGCTGAAATGCAAGGTCCCGAACCAGGCCTTGCTGCAATCGCTTGCCGCGGAGCGCATGCTCACGGTGCAGGCTGGCGACAACGTGGTGCGGCTTTTGCCACCGCTCATCGTGGGCGAAGCCGAAATTGACGAGGCCTGCGCCAAGATCGAGGCCGCCTGCGTGGCGCTGAAGACCGGCGCGCACGCCCCGGCCTGACGGCAACAGCCGAAAGTCACTCCCATGCAGCCGCGGCACTTTCTCGATATCGACGCACTTCCCCGCCAAACTTTGCGCGCGATCCTCGACGATGCTCACGCCATGAAGGCGGCGGGGCGCTCGCGGCTGCCGGAGAAGGTCAAGGTGAGGCCTGGCGCCGTGCTCGCCATGATCTTCGAGCAACCCTCTACGCGCACGCGGGTGTCCTTCGAAGTGGCCATGCACGAGCTTGGTGGAACGTCGATCATGCTGAGCCCGGCCGACATGCAGATCGGAAGAGGCGAGACCGTCGGCGATACCGCGCGCGTGCTGTCGCGCTACGTGGATGCGATCATGCTCAGGACTGGCTCGCACGGCAAACTGCAAGAGCTTGCCGCGCACGCCACCGTGCCGGTGATCAACGGGCTCACAAATTTGTCGCATCCCTGTCAGGTGATGGCCGACGTCATGACCTTCGAGGAGAAGAAGGGCTCGATCGATGGCGCGACGATCGCGTGGCTCGGCGACGCCAACAACGTTGCGACGTCCTGGGTACACGGCGCTGCGCGCTTCGACTACACGCTGAAGCTCGCCTGTCCGAAGGAATTCCAGCCGGCGCCCGAGCTGCTCGCCTGGGCAAAGAGCGGGGGCGCGTCGGTCGAGGCTGGACGCGATCCTTGCGCCGCCGCGGGCGGCGCCGATTGCGTGGTGACCGACGTGTGGGTGTCCATGGGCGACGGCGAGGACAAGAAGAAGCGCAAGAACCTGCTAAAGCCCTTCCAGGTCGATCGCGCGGTGATGGCATGCGCCAAGCCCGACGCCATCTTCATGCATTGCCTGCCCGCCCATCGCGGCGACGAGGTGACGGCCGAGGTGATCGACGGCCCGCAATCGGTGGTGTGGGACGAGGCGGAGAACCGGCTGCATGTGCAAAAGGCCATCCTCGCCTGGTGTCTAGGCACCACGCGCTCCGATGTGCCGGGGTCTGCTGCGACCCCTGCCGCCAAGGGCCGGCGGGTCGAGCGGGCCGGGGCCAAATGATGGCGCAGGAATCCTCTTCGCAAGAGCGCATCGAGCTCGTCATCCCGGCTGACGATCTGATCTTGCCGTTCCAGGCCGATCAGGCCGACGTGGTCGGCAGGCTAGTCAAGCTCGGTCCGGTGGTCGACACCATCCTGTCACGGCACGACTACCCCGAGCCGGTGTCGAAGCTGCTCGGGGAAGCCGTGGCGCTCACGGCGCTCCTTGGCGCCGCGCTCAAATTCGAAGGCAAATTCATCCTGCAGGCCTCGACCGACGGTCCCGTCGACCTGCTCGTCGCCGACTACCAGGTGCCGGGACAGTTGCGCGGCTATGCTCGCTTTTCGGCCGAGCGGGTCGCCGCCATGAGCGGCGGAAATGGCGACCTGCCGCAATTGCTCGGCCAGGGGCATTTCGCCATGACCATCGACCGCGGTACGGAGATGGAGCGCTATCAGGGCGTGGTGCCGCTCGAAGGCGAGAGCCTGACCGAGGCGGCCGACACCTATTTTCGCCAATCCGAGCAGCTCCCCACCTTCATCCGCTTGGCGGTCGCGAAGCACTACCGTGCAGGCCAGGCTGGCGGAAGGTCCTGGACGTGGCGCGCCGGCGGCCTGCTGGTGCAGAAGCTAACCCGCGAAGGCGGCCACGGCCCAGGCGGCGGCTTTGACGTGGAGGACTGGCTACGGGCGCGTGCTCTCGCCGAGACCGTCGAGGACCACGAGCTGCTCGATCCTATGCTTCCGCCAGACCGGCTGCTCTACCGGCTTTTCCATGAGGAGCAGGTGCGCGCCTACCGGGCCATCAACCTCGAAACCTATTGCAGCTGCTCGCGGGAGCGCGTCGAGGAGCTGCTCCGGCGCTTTACCAGCGAGGACCTGAAAGACATGGTGGTCGACGGCGAGGTTTGGGTGACCTGCGAGTTCTGCAACAGCCGCTACCGCTTCGATCCGGCCTCCTTCGCCAAATCCGAAGAGCCGAGCTAGCCGCCCTCTACTCTCACCCTGTTCTCATGGCCGGGACAAGGCCAGGCATGACGAGTTTGAGGTGAAAAGTTGTGCTAAGCCCCCACGCGCTTGGCAAGTTTGGCGAGGAATGCCATGCAGGCGTCGAGCTGGGCGGTTGCCACGAACTCATCCGCCGCATGGGCCTGTTCGATATCGCCGGGCCCGCAGATCAGGGTCGGGCAGCCTGCCTCCTCGAAGAGCCCAGCTTCCGTCCCATACGACACCGTGCTCGTGGCATTGGCGCCGGTGAGCGCGAGCGCCAAGGCGACGGCCTCTGAGCCGGGCCTGGCGAGGAACGCCGGCACGCTGCCCTGATGCAACGTCTCGATCGATGCCGTCGGCGCCACGCTTTTCATGTGCGGGAGCAGTCTTTCTTCCGCATATGCCTCGAGCCGCTTCGGTGCGAAGTTTGGGTTGGCCTCAGGCAGGCTCCGGACCTGCCAGTGGAATTCGCAGGTCTTCGGCACGATGTTGGTCGCGGTGCCGCCTTCGATGGTTCCCACCTGCACGGTGGTATAGGGCGGATCGAAGCGGTCATTGGTCTCGCTGGTGGAGAGTGAGGCGCCGATGCGGTCGATCTCCTCGACCAGCTCCGCCGCGAAAGAAATGGCATTCACCCCAAGCTGCGGCAGGCTCGAATGCGCCTCGTGCCCGGTCACGACAGTGCGATAGGCGTCGATGCGCTTATGCGCCTCGATCACTGCCATCGCAGTGGGCTCGCCGACGATGATGGCGCGGGGGCGCGGCAGGTCGGACCCAAGCCGCGCGATCAGCGGACGAACGCCAGTGCAGCCAACCTCCTCGTCGTAGGAGACGATGATATGGATAGGCTCTCGCAGCTTGCACTTGGTGAACAGCGGCACTGAGGCCAGGACGCAGGCGAGAAAACCCTTCATGTCGCACGAACCGCGGCCATAAAGCTTACCGTCACGAAGCTCGAGCTTGAACGGGTCGCTCGACCAGGCCTGGCCCTTGACCGGAACGCAGTCGCTGTGGCTGGAGAGCCCGATCCCCCTTTTGCCCGCAGGTCCAATGCTCGCGCACAGGCTCGCCTTCGCGCCATCCTCCGACGGGATCAGCGTCGAGGCGATGCCGTAGCCGTCAAGATAGGCGCGCACGAATTCGATGAGCTGCAGATTCGATTTCGCGCTCGTCGTGTCGAAGGTGACGAGCTTCGCCAACAGTTCTTGCACTGCCGATGAAGAAGCCGGCACGGGCACTCCTGTGTGTTGCAAGGGCCGCTGCACTCGCGTCTGGTCGCGGGCCTACGTCGCTGCCGAGCGGAAGCGCTCGGCCGACCGCGCCCGCGCTTTCAAGGCTTCGACCTCGCGGTCGCGTGGCGGCGCATTGGTGATGAGGGAGTCGATCAGCTCACGCGCGGCCTTGGAGACTTGGTCCACGGCGCGATCGAATGCGGCTTCGTTCGCCTTTGACGGCCGTGTGAAGCCGCTCAGCTTGCGCACGAATTGCAGCGACGATGCGTGGATCTCCTCATCCGTAGCCGGCGGCTCGAAATTGTGCAGCGTCTTGATGTTTCGGCACATGATCAACCTCGCTCGATAACAGCGACTTTGCCAAAGGGTGGCATAGGGAGCCGCCGCAGACAAGGCGGCCACCTGTGTTCCTACTTCGCGGCGGCCAGCGCCTGGTCGAGATCGGCCTTGAGATCCTCGACATCCTCAAGCCCGATGGAAAGGCGTACGCTGCGGTCGAAGATGCCGAGCTCGGCACGCTGCTCCGGGTTGAGGCGCTGATGCGTGGTGGTCGCTGGGTGCGTGGCGAGGCTCTTCGCATCGCCGAGATTGTTGCTGATCTTGAAAATCTGCAGCGCGTTCAGAAAACGGAAGGCTTCGCGCTTGCCGCCCTTGACTTCGAACGCGACCATCGGACCGCCGCCTGCCATCTGGCGCTTGGCGAGTTCAACTTGCGGATGATCGGCGCGGCCTGGGTAGAACACGCGGGCGACTTCCTTGCGCTCGGCAAGAAAATCTGCAATCGCCGCCGCTGAAGCACTGTGACGCTCCACGCGCAACGGCAACGTCTCGAGACCCTTGAGCAGGACCCAGGCATTGAACGGGCTGAGCGAGGGCCCGGTGTGCTTCAGATAGTTGTGCAGCTTCTCGTCGATGAACTCCTTGTTGCCCAGCACCACGCCTCCGAGGCAGCGTCCCTGCCCATCGATATGCTTGGTCGCCGAATAGACGACGATGTCGGCGCCAAGCGGCATCGGCCGCTGCAACAAGGGTGTGGCGAACACATTGTCGACCACGAGGAGCGCGCCGGCCTTGTGGGCGATCTTGGCCACGCCCTCGATATCGACGAGCTCGAGGACCGGATTGGTCGGCGACTCGAAGAAGAAGGCGCGGGTGTTGCGCTTCATCGCGCGCTCCCAAGCGCCAAGGTCGCGGCCGTCGATCAGCGTGGTCTCGATGCCGAAACGCGGCAGCAGATCTTCCACCACGTAACGACAGCTCCCGAACAGGGCTCGGGCCGACACCACATGGTCTCCGGCCTTGAGATAGCAGAGCAGCGAGGCCGCCACCGCCGCCATGCCGCTCGATGTGCCGCGCGCGGCGTCCGCGCCTTCGAGCGCGCACATGCGCGCTTCGAACATTGCCACCGTAGGATTGGCGTAGCGGCTATAGACGAAGCCTTCCTCATCGCCCTTGAAGCGGGCCTCAGCCTGTTCGGCGCTGTCATAGACGTAGCCGGAATTGAGGAAGATCGCTTCCGAGGTCTCGCCGAATTGGCTGCGCAGCGTGCCCTCGTGCACGAGCCTGGTCGCCGGACGCCAAGCCTGTGCCCCCTTCTTCTTGTCCTTCTTTGCCTCCATGGCTCACCCTCCCTCACACCCGACGCGGGCACAAAAAAACCCGGGACTTGGCTCGCCGCCAAGAAGACCGGGATTGCTCGCACGGCCCTTTTAGCGACTTGTTTAACGTGGCTGCAAGCCGGCCGGCCAAATCACCACGTGGCTGGATTAATGTCGCTAGGGCAGCCTCGCGTCAAGCCTTACCGCTAGCGAACCGTCATTGCCGGGCTTGACCCGGCAATTCATTCCACGGGCGCTTCATTTCGCTCGGCCGTAACGGTATGGATGCCCGGATCAAGTCCGGGCATGACGATTCTGAATAGGTCTGGGCCCTCCGCAATTGCTTGTGAATCCGGGGGAGAAGGGCAAGGTAAGGGTGACGGAAGCCCCGGCGAATGCCAAGACAATAACCTATGGAGCAGGCAAGTGAGCGCGAAAGACTGTTTGATGGCCTTCCCGAGAGGCCGCGCGCCGAGCCGCGGGCACCGGTGAAAGGCTCCTTCGCCCGCACCGGGATCCTGCCCTCCCAGGCGCTGAAATCGCTGATCGCCGGCGGCGAGATCAGGGCGGCGCCGGAGATCACGGCGGACCAGATCCAGCCTGCAAGCCTCGATCTTAGGCTCGGCAAAGTCGCCTATCGCATTCGCGCAAGCTTCCTGCCCGGACCGAACGCCACCGTGCGCGACAAGCTCGCCGAACTGAAGTTCCACGAGATCTGCCTGACTCAAGGCGCCGTGCTCGAGGCGGGTTGCGTCTATCTCGTCCCCTTGATCGAGCAACTCAATCTGCGCGCGACCATCGCCGCCTTCGCCAACCCGAAAAGCTCGATCGGCCGCATCGACGTGTTCACGCGTCTGATCGCCGATCGCCAGGACTCGTTCGACGCCGTTGAGGAGGGCTATAGCGGTCCGCTGTTCGCCGAGATTTGCCCGCGCACGTTTTCCATCAAGGTCCGCTACGGCTCGCGCCTAAACCAGATCCGATTCCTGCGCCGCGTTGGCCAACAGCTCGACGCCGATGAGCGGCCAGGACGCGTACGCGACCGAGCCTTGCGCGCGATCCATTCCGACGTGGGACTGGTCGAGGGCGATGCCGCCATCCGCGAAGGGTTAAACCTGCGTATTAGCCTGACACCTGCGGCGACGTCAGGCCTCGTCGGCTACCGTGCCCGCCGCTACGCCGGGGTGGTCGACGTGGACGAGGTCGGCGCCTACGAGGCCGATCAGTATTGGGAGAGCGTGCATCTTGGTGCCGACCGACGCCTCGTGCTCGACCCGCACGAGTTTTACATCCTTGCCTCCAAGGAGAGCGTGTCGGTGCCCCCGGCCTATGTGGCAGAAATGGCGCCGTTCGATCCGCTGATCGGCGAGTATCGGGTGCACTATGCCGGCTTCTTCGATCCAGGATTCGGCTATGCCGAAGGCAAGGCTCCAGGCGCCAAGGCAGTACTCGAGGTGCGCAGCCTCGACATCCCGTTCATTCTACAGGATGGGCAGATCGTCGGTCGTCTCGTCTACGACCGGCTCACCGAGATTCCGGATCAGCTCTACGGCGAGCGCATCGGCTCGCACTACCAGGCGCAAGGCCTGAAGCTGTCGAAGCATTTCAAGCAGGACTAGGCAGAGCAACTGCCCCCGCCGAGCACGCAGAATTTGGCGCAATGCGGGTGGCAGAGCTTCACCGCGCCGTGGTCGAACATGCCGCCATCGGCGCGCGCGCCCTCCGCCAATGTCGTACCCATCTCGAAGACAGGGTCGTAAGGAAGCAGCGTGCAGGGAAGCACGACGGGATCGAGGGCCCCCTTCCGCTTCACCACCATACGGCTAGAGGCGCACATCACATCGCTTGGGCTCTTATGCAGGATGCCCCAGCAGGAGGTGGTGATCTCGGGGACGTCGACGCGGACATCCATCTCGGGGAACAGCACGAGGCTGACAGGATTATTCGCATCGATCGGCCAGCCACGTTCACGCGCGAGACGCCCATAGCCAGCGCGTAGCGAGCCTTCGCTCTCGCCGCTGTAGGTGCGGCCGGCAAGGGCCAGTGCAAAGCCGTGGCGAGCGAGCCAGTCGATACCCTCGACAGTCTTATCGTAGGTGTCCGGTCCACGCTCCTCCTCATGCAGAGCTTTACCGTAATGATCGAGGCTCACGCGGATGACGAGCCGCGCGCCATGCGCCTCACGAAGCGCGAGCAGCCCGGATTGGATGCGCGGGCGTCGCATGGGCTGCATGGCATTGGTGAGCACGAGCACTGAGTGGCCGCGGGCGAGCGGATCGCCCAGCATGGCGATGATGTCAGGATTCATGAACGGCTCGCCACCGGTGAAGCCGATTTCCCGCGTCGGCAGCGCCTCGCGCTCGATCTCTTCGAGGAAGGCCGCGACCTCGGCGCGGGTGATATAGGCGAGCCGGTCGTTCTCCGGGCTCGATTCGATGTAGCAATTACGGCACTCGATGTTGCAGAGGCTCCCGGTGTTGATCCAGAGCGTCCGCAAAGCATCGAGAGGGACCCGCGCGCGCCGCTCGCCTGACGCCGTCCAATCCGGGTCACGAAACTTCCCCTCGCGGGTCTGAACTGCCAACTCAGTCATGACCGGCCCTGTAGGCGATGGTGGATCCGTTGGTCTCACGACCCGGCGACGGGCTGCAAGGCACGCTCCATCACCACTGCGTGAGGGCAATCTTGCCTTCGAGGCCCGCTTTGCGCCATGCTAGCCCCGTCTTGGCGAGGCGGGTGTAGCTCAGTGGTAGAGCAGTAGCTTCCCAAGCTACGTGTCGAGGGTCCGATTCCCTTCACCCGCTCCAATTCTCCAAACAAGATCAATAGCCTGTAGCACCAACCCGTGGGAGGGGAAACTGGCCTTCCGGAGAATTTCCGCGTAATCCGTTCTGGGGGTGTTCTGAGCGGACCAGCTATTTGAGCCTCACCCCTGGCTTCTTGCCATTGGTGAACTCGACGGCAGCAGTCTCTAATGCACTGACCGTCTAGCG
>DASZGQ010000068.1:0-2485 GCA_035938735.1 Methyloceanibacter sp. | reverse complement strand
CATGAAAGAGCGCATGGCCTTCCGCAAGGAATGCCGCGCTCAGTACAAGGCGACCCACAAGCACGCCTAGTTCCAGCGTCGCACACATTTCGGAAAGGGATCTGCGGGGCCCCGTGGGTCCTTTCTCTTCGAAGCCGCGGCGGATTGACCAAGTGCGAATGAGCGCAAAGCTGCCTCGCGAGCGCCGCAAAAAAAGCGAATTTCGTAGCTTTCTCTCACTCCGCCCGGCGGAACATTCCTGTCGTGGAGCCGTTTGAAGCTATGCCTTCATCGGCACACCGAGTCTCCCAAAAACGAAACGGAGTAAGCCATGCTGAAGAGAATGCTTTTCGCCGCTGCCGTCACGGGTCTCGTGGCTGGTGCAACGATTCCCGTCCACACAACGCCGGCAGAAGCCGCTCCCAGCGGATGCTTCAAGGCTGCCAAGGCGAAGTTCCCGGCGGACTACAAGTCTCGGCACGCCTACCGGAAGGAATGCAAGGCTCACTTCAGGGCCTATAGGGCGGCTCAGAGAGCTTCCAAGAAGGCCGCTGGGTAAATCTCAGACGAACCAAACGTTTTCAAGAGGGACCCATGGCCTCCATGGGTCCCTTTTTGATTTTGTTGGCGAGGACCTGGTTATGCCCGACTCAGATTCCGGCGTACCACTCATAGCCGCGATCTTCCCAGAATCCGCCGCGGCCGCCGCGAATGCCGGCGATCCCGTCGACCGCCTCGATGCGCATCACATATTTCGCCATCTTGTAGCCGAGCTGCCGCTCGACCCTGAGCCTCAGCGGCGCCCCGTGCGGAATGGGGAGCGGCGCGCCGTTCATCTCATAGGCGAGGATGGTCTGGGGATGTAAGGCGTCGGTAAGTCCGATTGATTCGTAATATTTGCCCTCGTCGTTGCCGGTCTCGCCAAGATCGTCGGCGCAATAGAACACGAGGTAGCGCGCCGAGGGCTTGAGTTCTGCCTTGTCGAGCAGCGCCTTCAGCGGCACACCGGTCCATTTGCCGATGCAGCTCCAACCTTCGACGCAGTCATGCCGCGTGATCTGCGTGCGCGAGGGCATGGCGCGCAGCTCGGCCAAGGAAAGCTCGAGCGGCTGGCCGACAAGACCGCCGATCTTGAGCTTCCAATCGGCAAATGCATTCGCGGCACGCGCCTTGTAGCCGTCATCGTCCACGTCGGTCGAGCCGTTCGCCTTGAAATCCTTCGAGATGTCGGCTTCGCTATATTCGCGGGCGAGTGCAGTGGGCGAGACCAGCGTTCGCTGGGCGACGCGCGTAAGCGATTCGGCCGAATCGAGAATGCGCTTGACCCAAGGCTGGTCGGACAACTCGCTGTCGCAGCCCCCGAGCAGCGAAGCGCTGGCGATTGCCAGGCCGCGGGCAAGGAAGCCGCGCCGGTCGACCTTTGGCCTCGCGTTCATGGCTGAGTCTCCGGAAGCTTGATTGCGTAGCGACCGGTGATCATGGAGCGGAGATTGTTCCAGACGCCCGAAATCAGCACCATGACGATATGCACCACCACGAACAGCACGATGCCGCTCGCGGCAATGAAATGGATAGTGCGCGCCGATTGCCGGCCGCCGAAAATCTCGAGCAGGAAAGGATAGCCTGCGTCCATGCCTGGCGACATGGCGAGCCCGGTCGCCAGCATCAGCGGCAGAAGCACGAGCACCACGACTAGATAAGCGAGCTTCTGGAGCACGTTGTACCGCTTGGCCTCTTCGCCTTGCGGAAATCTGAGCCGCAAATGCTCCCCGATGGACGCGCCAATGTGTTTCAATTCTCTGCCGCTCGGCGCGAGATCCTTGCTGAGATGCCCGCTCGCGAGGCTGTAGATGAGATAGACGAGCCCGTTGATGACGAACAGCCAGGCAAAGAAGAAATGCCAGCGGCGTCCCGTGGACAGATCGCGATGGCCCGGCAGTGTTACCGACCAAGGAAAGCCTCTGATGTCGTAGTCGCCGTCCGGCGCGTAGGCGAGGCCAAACAGATTGGTGGTATCGATATTCCACCCCCCGAGCGTGGTGACGCCCACAATCTCCTCGCCATGCTTCATCGGGCGCATGGCCATCACCGGATCGTCGAAATTCGCCTTGGAGCCGAAATATAACGCTGGGTGGGCGTTGAAGATTTGCAAGCCGCTCATCAGCAGTACAAGCAGAGCGACGACATTGACCCAATGGGTCACGCGCACCGGGCCGGAATGGCGATAGATGACTTCGCGCTTTTCGTTAGGGCTATCCGCGTTCGTCATATCGATAGCCTCTTGTAAACCTGCGTCTTGAGGAAGCTACGCTTGAAGGCTCCCTTCGGACGCACGGCGACATTTTCCGAGGTGCTCAGGAGGGCTTTGGGCCCCAGAGCTGCTCCAGCCGCTGCGCTCGCCCGCAATTCCATTTGTAGAACTTATAGCTGACGGGATTCGTGTTGTGATAATTCTGATGGTAGTCCTCGGCCGGCATGAACGTGGTCACCGGCTTGATTTCCGTCA
>DASZGQ010000067.1:0-1851 GCA_035938735.1 Methyloceanibacter sp. | reverse complement strand
ACCCGACAGCATTTGCTTCGCGAGCGAAGCAAATGCTGTCGACCTCCCCCTTGCAGGGGGAGGTATGGAGCCTCCGCCCCGACGCCGAGGGTTGCGCAGCGTCCCTCATTTCACAGTTTCGCCTTGTCGATCTGGCCGTTGGCGCGCACGAACCAGTGCTCGTTGGCGAACGGCTTGCCGGCGAGCCGGTCCGCGAGCCAATCCGCCACGAGTATCGGCGGGAAGGGGCCGAGATTGGCCGCGGGGACGTTGCCCACGGAATGGCGCGACCCCTCGTAGACAACCATCTGCCTGGGGCCCTTGACCGATCGGATGAGACGCTCCGAATGCGCGATGGGGCTGAGCTCCTCGCATTCGCCGGCAACCACGAGATAGGGCGCGCTGATCTTTTCCGCGTGACCTTCCCACGTGATGGTCTTGCGCAAGGCGTCGAACTCGGGCTCATCGGTCATGCCTGACATGTACATGAAGCGCTTCTTGAACGTGGGCGATGCCTCCTGAAAAATCGTGTGGCAGCCCGGCTCATGGCACACCGACATGGCGGCGAACGCGCGGATGCGCGGCTCATGCGCGGCAAGGATGGTGCCGAAGAAGGTGCCGAAGCTCGTCCCGGACGCCCCGATGCGCTCAGCATCGATCTCCGGCCGTGCGCTCAGCCAATCGACGAGCGGCCTGCCCGCGGCCATCCAGCTCTCCATGGAGAAGTAGAGGCCAAGGAGCGGCGCCTCGTATTGCCCCGGCCCGTCGATGGCGAGCACGGCCATGCCACGGTTGAGAAAGCGGTCGCCGTAGAGCGCGACCGAGATCTCCTTGAAGCTGTCCATCCCCGGAATAGCGATCACCGCCGGGATGCGCCCGCCGCTGTAGCCCGGCGGCAGGTGGAACCAGGCGGGAATGGCCTTGTCCCTGAACGGCACCCACACCGCTTCCACGCGATGGTCGGCCAGCGCAGCGTATTTCCCATAGCACGCGCGCTTTTTGTTGTTGAAGGCGATGTTGGTCTCGTCGTTCTGATCGTAGGGCCATTGCGCCGCGCCCCAATGCACCGCGGCCATGAAATAGTTGTCGCGCGCGGTCACCTTGTGGCCGGCCTCCTCGGCGGCGTTGGCCTTGGCCTCGCGCCGGCGCGCCACCGCCTCGAACGCGGGGCCGATGTCGGCCATCTTCTTCACCCGCTCGCGGATGCCGGCAAAGTCCGCGTTGGCTTCGTTGCCGCAGGGGCCGGCAAGATAGAGCGAGCGCGGCTGGTCCCAGTCGATGCCGTTCGCGCGGATGATGTTGTCGATGAGCCAGCGCTGCTCCTCGAAGCGGCGTACGCGCGGCTCGCCCCGCTTGTCGAGGACGGGTTGCGGCGGATGCATGACGTTCATGGCGGGGGCCTCCTCAATACGCTGTAGCCCGCATGAGCGTAGCGAAATGCGGGACGGCCGTCCCCGGATTTCGCAAGAGCTCATCCGGGCTACGAGGCTGTGATGCCGGGTTTCAAACCCGCCCCTACACGATGGATTGCGGTCCACACATTATACGGTGTGGCGGGCATGGCGAGGTGGCTCACGCCGCGCTCGCGCAAGGCGTCCGCGATGGCGCTGATGACCACGGCCGGCGCGGCGGTGGTGCCGCCTTCGCCGCCCGCCTTGATGCCGAGCGGGTTCGTGGGCGAGAGCACCTCGGCGATCTCGGTTGCGAAGGGCGGCAGCGTGTCCGCGCGCGGCACCCCGTAGTCCATGAGCGAGCCGGCGAGCGGCTGCCCGGACGCCGGATCGAGGAAACAGAGCTCGGAGAGCGCCTGGCCGACGCCCTGGGCGATGGCGCCGTGGGTCTGGCCATGCACGATCAGCGGATTGATGCAGC
>DASZGQ010000066.1:0-8559 GCA_035938735.1 Methyloceanibacter sp. | reverse complement strand
CGGCCGCAAAATTGAGCGTCGTCCGGTTCAAGGCGATGGTGCTGGCATAGCCGCCGAGAGCGGCGGCGGTCAGGTTGGCGGCGCCGAGCGTGGTCAATTCGCGCTGAAAGTCAGCCTCGCGTTTGGTCACGAATTCAATACCGGTCGTATTGAGGAGGGTGCCAACCGCGGTCACGAACACGACGGCGAAGAGATCGCCGGCGAGCGACGGTAGCACCTTCCATGGAAACAGGTTGAGATCGCCGAAGTCCCAGGTCGGCGTCAGCCCAACGGCGGCCGGGGCTTTGAACGTCCAGCCTGCCGCTTGCGCCTCGGTGAGACTCGTTCCGGTAAATAGAAGGACAAGATGCGTCGCAGCAATGCCGGCGAGCAGAATGCCTGGAAGCACATAAGGGTTATTGCCGCGTCTGCGTATGCAGAAATAGAGCGCGATCGCGATGGTGACACCAGCGGCGAGCTCGGCCAAAGCTGACGTACCGAGCAGGCTGTCGATGTCCCGAAGGTTGAGCGCGTGGTCGGTGATAACACGCGCAGCCCCGCTCACCATCAGCCAGCCGGTGGCGCCGAGAAAGCCGCCGATGACCGGATAGGGAACGAAGCGAATGGCGCCGCCGGCGCGGGCAAGACCAAGTCCGAAAAGCAGGATGCCGGTCAGAGCCGCCGAAAGTGCCATGACGATCATCACCGGCGCGAGCAGATCGTCGGGAGCGCCCGTAGCATTGAGTCGTTCAAGCAGTGCCGCTACCAGCGTTGCAGTGACCGCGACTGTGGAGCCGTCAGGTCCCGCGAGCGCGAAGGGAAACGAACTCCGCGCCGCGACGAAAGCAGCGCTGATCGCCGCGGTCAGAAAGGTCGCGGCGATGCCGTAGGCGATCCATGGCGTCAGCGGCGGCGCGAAGATAAGCGCCGCGAAGGACAGGCCATAGGCGACCGATATGGTGCTGGCGATGAGACCAGCGAACACGTCTCTAGAGAGCGTCGCGAATTGGCGCGCCACCGGATGTTGTCTGGCCCGGTGACGCCATTGATCGACATGCTGAAGAGTCCGGGCTTACTCCGCCGCCTGCTTCGACTTGGCGTCGGTTTTAGCGCCGAGCTTCTGCAAGAGGTCGATGGCCGCATCGGCGATGGGCGTGCCTGGTCCGAAAATCGCCTTGGCGCCGGCATCGTAAAGCTGTGCGTAGTCCTGGGGCGGGATCACACCGCCAACGACAACCATGATATCGCCGCGGCCCAAGGCTTCGAGCGCCTCGCGGAGCGCGGGCACCAGCGTCAAGTGACCGGCGGCTAGCGACGAGACGCCGACGATATGCACGTCGTTCTCGACCGCTTGGCGGGCGGCTTCTTCCGGAGTCTGGAACAGCGGACCGATATCCACATCGAAGCCGAGATCGGCGAAGGCGCTGGCGATGACCTTCTGCCCGCGATCATGGCCATCCTGGCCCATCTTGGCGACGAGGATGCGAGGCCTCCGGCCGTGCTCGTGCTCGAAGCTGTCGACCAACGCCTTGACGCGGGTCAGGCTTCCATCCATGCGCCCCATCTCCGCCTTGTAGATTCCGGTCACCGCCGAGACCTCGGCACGGTGACGGCCATAAACCTTCTCGAGCGCATAGGAGATCTCGCCGACGGTCGCCTTGGCGTGGGCGGCGCGGACGGCGCCTTCGAGAAGGTTGCCCTTGCCTGTCTTGGCGCATTCGGTGAGCGCGTCAAGAGCCGACTGCACCTCGGCCTCGTTTCGCTCGGCCTTGAGGCGCGCCAATTTGTCGAGCTGCTGACGCCGGACGGCGCGGTTGTCGACCTTGAGGATGGCGATCTCGGCGTCGCTGTCGGGCCGGTATTTGTTCACGCCGACGATGGTCTGGCGCCCTGAATCGATGCGGCCCTGTGTCGCCATCGCCGCCTGCTCGATCATGCGCTTCGGGATGCCGGCCTCGATGGCCTTCGCCATACCACCGAACTTCTCCACCTCCTCGATATGCTTCAGCGCGCGCGCGGCAAGATCATGGGTTAGCCGCTCGACATAAAAGCTGCCGCCCCAGGGATCGATGATGCGCGTGGTGCCGGATTCCAGTTGCAACATGAGTTGAGTATTGCGGGCGATGCGCGCGGAGAAATCGGTGGGCAGCGCCAGCGCCTCGTCCAGCGCGTTGGTGTGCAGCGACTGGGTATGGCCTTGGGTCGCCGCCATGGCCTCGACGCAAGTGCGCACCACATTGTTGAACACATCCTGGGCGGCAAGGCTCCAGCCGCTCGTCTGGCAATGGGTGCGAAGGGCGAGCGAGCGCGGATCCTTCGGCCTGAACTCCTCGGCCACCAGCTTGGCCCAGAGCAGCCGGCCTGCGCGCATCTTGGCGATCTCCATGAAGAAGTTCATGCCGATCGCCCAGAAGAAGGAGAGCCGCGGCGCGAAGGTATCGACGTCCATGCCGGCTTTGACGCCGGCACGCACATATTCGATGCCGTCGGCAAGCGTATAGCCGAGCTCGAGGTCGGCGGTCGCTCCGGCCTCCTGCATGTGATAGCCGGAGATCGAGATCGAATTGAATTTGGGCATCTTCTTGGAGGTATAGGCGAAGATGTCCGAGACGATGCGCATCGAGGGTGCGGGCGGATAGATGTAAGTGTTCCGCACCATGAACTCTTTCAGGATATCGTTCTGGATCGTGCCGGACAGCCCTTCTGGCGGCACGCCGCGCTCTTCGCCGGCCACGATGAAGAGTGCGAGCACCGGCAGCACCGCGCCGTTCATGGTCATGGACACCGAAACCTTGTCGAGCGGGATGTGATCGAACAAGGTTCGCATGTCGTAGATGGAGTCGATGGCGACGCCCGCCATACCGACATCGCCGGTGACGCGCGGGTGGTCGGAATCGTACCCGCGATGGGTGGCGAGGTCGAAGGCGATGGACACGCCCTGCTGACCGGCGGCGAGATTGCGGCGATAGAAGGCGTTGGAATCCTCGGCGGTGGAGAAGCCGGAATATTGCCGGACCGTCCAGGGCCGCTGCACGTACATAGTGGGGTAGGGGCCACGCAGATAAGGCGGCACGCCCGGAAGCCCATCAAGGAAATCGAGCCGCGCGATGTCCTCGGCGCCATAGACCGGTTTCACCGCGATGCCTTCCGGCGTCTGCCAGGCCGAAGCCCCGCTAGGCGCGGCGCCGGCGCCGTTCCTTGCGTCAAAGGCGATCTCAGCGAAGGCAGGGATGCGGGTCATGCGCCCAATTTCTCATAAGCATCTTGCAGCAGGCCAAGCGTATCACAGCCTTGATGAAGGAATGTCCTAATCCCAGCGTCTTTCCAAGCCTCTGCGTGATCGCCGGGCTTTCCGGCAAGAAAAATGTGACTTGCGCCGGCAGCGCCAAGCGCCTTCGCCGCGCTCACGGCCTCGCCCGCAAAGACCTTGTCCGACGAGCAGAGGCAGGCGAGCGTCGCGCCTGAATCTTTGAATCGTTTCATCAGATTGTCGCCGCTTCCTTCCACGGCTTCGATGCCGCCTGACTCGAACAGGCTCTTGGCGAAGCTTGCTCTCGCGGTGAAATCAGAGGCGCGTCCGAGGCAGGCCAGGAATACTCTTGGCCGTTGGCCATGACGCGAGAGATAGGCGTCGCTACGGTCGCGCAGGCGCTCGAAAGGCTCTGCCAGGCGGACGCGTGAAAGTGACTCGATAGTTTTGGCTCCTGCCGCACTGGAAGAAGGGGAGGCCTTTGCGGCTTCGCTCACCCTCACTCTCTCTCCGGCGAGATGAGGGAAGTCGCTGGTGCCGATGAGTGAGTCTTTCCGTCGGGCGATATTGGCCTCGCGTTCCGCCCGCACCTTGGCGACCACCTGTTGGATCAGTCCAGCTTCCAGCGCTTCGTCGGCGCCGCCCGCGCGCTCAATCCTCTGGAACAGCACCCAGGCCTTCTCGCAAAGCTGATCGCTGAGATATTCGATCGCGCCCGATCCTGTGGCAGGATCGGCGACGCGATGCAAATTGGCTTCCTCAATGAGAATGGTCTGCGTATTGCGGGCGATACGTCGCGCAAACGCATCGGGAACCCCGAGCGCTGCGCTGAACGGCAGCACTGTGACTGTATCGGCGCCGCCGATCGCTGCGGCGAGGGCGGCGATGGTGCCGCGCACGATGTTCCCGTGCGGATCGCGCCTTGTCATCATGCGCCAAGCGGTCTCGGCCGTGACGCAAGCGCGTGAGGGCTTGAGCCCGCAGGCCTCCCCAACGCGGTCCCAAAGTTTCCGGATCGCCCGAAACTTCGCGATGGTCAGGAACTGGTCCTGGTCGGCAGCGAGGCGGAAGAAGATGAAGCGGCGCGCATCCTCCAGAGACACGCCCCGCGCCTCAAGCGCCCGCAGGTAGGCCACTGCGTTGGCGACCGCTAAGGCAAGCTCCTGCGCGTCGGAGCCACCTGCTGCATGCACCGGCCTTCCATCCGCGACTGCGAACGGTCCGGTGAAGCCTTGCTCGGCAAGGCCGGCGATGAGGCCGGTCACTTCGGGCGCGAGCTCGCTCCAAGGTTTGGGCACAATCCCTCGAGTCGCCATGGCGCCGAGAGGATCGAAGCCGAAGCGAATATTGACCGAAGACGGTGCCAGGCCCTTCGCGTTCACGTAATTTGCGACGATGCCAGCTGCTTGCCGCGACGGCGGCCCGAAGTCGAGCTCAACCGTGATGCCAGCATCGAGATGGACACCCTTCAGCGCCGCGCCGATCGCGTCTTCCGTGGCGGGAAGCGCATAGCCGTAATCCCCGACGGCGCCTTGGAATACAAGCACGAGGCCATTTGCGGCATTATTCAGATCGTCGAGGACTTGCGTGTTAGCGGCTTCGGCGTCGGGAAGATCGATCCGCTGCATTACTTCCCAAGCCATCCCGGGCGCGCGGCCGGGGATCAAGCTCCTGTCTTGTGCGCGGGCATAGAGCGGCTCGATGACGATGCCGTCATAGGTGGTCGAGCAGAGCGAGGTGAGCGGCGCGCCCTTCAGCGCCTCCTTTACCAGCGCCTGCCAGTCCGCCTCTAGGGCGGGCGGAAAGTCGCGCGCCAAGGATAATTCAGCCATTGCCATCCTAGCCTTAGCCCCTTCAGTCCCCTCCTAGCACGAAGCCGAAGCGCCAAGAAAGCTTGCGAACCGGGGAAACCAGGGACATCGCGCCGTCTTGCCTCCGCCCCCGGCACCGTTAGAGTGCGGGGGCCAAACACCAGCGCAAGCGCGAGAGATCGTTAATGATCTTCGTGCGCGCCAGACTGAGTTAGAAGCTAAGCGCGCCCTGCTCGAACGGGAGCGGGACGACATAAGTTACTCTGCCCTCGTTATCAAGGACACCAAAGCCAACGCCCGGCTTGTGAAGGTCGGCGATCTGTTGGCCCAACTTGATCACGAAATGCACTCCCTGGCAGCGGCTACCCGAACCGCTGAGCAGAAAGTCTTAGAGGCCGAGGGCGTTCAAAAATCTGAAATTGAGCGGGAACGTGCTGAGTGGGCGCTTGAGCTTGGCACGACCATGCGAGATCACGCCAAGGCCGCCGACCAAGCATTGGCCCAAGCGCTTCAGCACTACATGGCGCTCCGGCGAGACGATGACGGAATTGAACCGGATTGGCGCAGTGCCATCGGTGAACCTATTCGACGTGAATGCCGTCGTGCTCTTGTCACGGTGTTCCAGGGCACTCCCTTCGCGGTCGGATTTTTGGCGCCGAACGAAAGGCACACTCTGGTCGAACTTTCGGAACGGTGGAGTGCCGGAGTCCAGCATTTTGCGTAGCAGAGGCTGGGCGAGCACAAGATGGTGGCGGGGTAACATGGAACTCATACCCATCCTTCAGCGGAAGCCGCGACGGCTGAAGCGGCTGCAAATTCGTGAGGTCAGTTCCGTTGATCGCGGCACGGGTGAGGACTGCGGCGTCGTGCTCATGAAGCGCGACGATGTCGCGTCCGTGGCGGCCGGAAACGGGCGCTGACGGGGGCGCTGTGGGGCCCAGGGTAGGCCCGCTTGGGCCATCTCTGTTGCCCAGTCAGTTGCCCGCCGAAATGGCCCACAGCCTAAAAGCCTGAACAGCTTGCCATTTTCTGTTGCCAATCCCTGTTCGTCAAGCAGGGCCATCCGATCCGGGCCACGATCTTCGAGATGGGGCCGCTGCTCTTGTCCAGACTTATGGACTTAAACGATGTGCAAGAGGGCGTGCTCAATATCGCCTTCAAGATCGCAGACGATGAGAAGGCCAAGGACAAGAATTTTCAGTTGGTGGACCTCAAGGATTTGCAGACATGGCTTGAGGACCTCGCATCGCGCGCCGATCAGCTCACCACCAAATATGGCAATATCAGCAAGGCATCGATCGGCACGATCCAGCGCTCCCTGCTTGAAAGCGCGCTCAAGAATTACACCAAAAGGCGCTGAGGCCGAGGACGTGGCGGGTTTCGCTTAGAGGTCATCGCCGTAACTGATAGAATTGGCACGTTAGTCGAAAGGGAAATCCCTGTGACGGGGTCGGCGTTGCTGGTAGGGGCGTAACTCGGGGGGACCTCATGGTAGGGGAGCGTTTGGCCAGGGCAGCGCTGTTCGCCGCGGCGCTTGCACTTATGGGCGGTTCGGTTCAGGCGGCACCGTGCGGCAATGGCCCCGCCGGGTTCGAAAACTGGAAACAGGTCTTCGCTCAGGAAGCAGCGGCGCGTGGCGTCAAGCCGAAAGCAATTTCCGCGTTGATGACCACGACCTATTCTACCGGGACCATCAAGGCCGACCGAGGCCAAAAGAGCTTCAAGTTGTCGCTTGATGCCTTCATGGCAAAACGCGGGGCTGCCGGCATCATCACCAGGGGCCGATCCCTCAAGGCGGCCAATGCCGCGCTCTTCGCCAATATCGAGAAGCGCTTCGGCGTTCCTCCCGGACCGCTGATTGCCATCTGGGGAATGGAGACCGGATTCGGCAGCTTCACGGGAAATGCGAACACGCTGTCGGCCGTGGCAACGCTCGCCTATGACTGCCGGCGCCCGGAATATTTCACCGAGCAGCTCTATGCGGCGCTGACGCTTGTCGATCGCGGCACGCTCAGCTCGTCTACGCGGGGCGCCATGCACGGCGAGGTCGGGCAGACGCAGTTTCTGCCCAAGAACATCCTCCTTTACGGCACTAACGGCGAAGGCAATGGCGGAGTGAATCTCAATGCCAAGGCCGACGCGCTTGCCTCAACCGCAAACTTCCTGAAGGGACATGGCTGGGTGCGTGGCGCCGGCTATCAGCCTGGCCAGCCCAACTTTGCGGCAATTCAGGGCTGGAACGCCGCGGGCGTCTATCAGCAGGCGATCGCCATCATCGGCAAGCAGATCGATGGATAAGCCGACCACAAGCGGTGTCGCGCCGATTGTCGCGGACACGCAAGCCTATGAGCGCTGGCTCCACAAGCGTGTCGACGTGGTCGAATCCGACGTCGCGCTGAGTTCGGGTTTCTGCGGCGAACCTTCTATCGCTGGGCCTCCTTGTGGCAGGAGACGTGTCCTCACCTGGACAAGTCGCCACGGGTGATGGCGGTCGGGGATCTGCATGTGGAGAATTTCGGAACGTGGCGCGATACCGAGGGTCGTCTCGTCTGGGGCGTCAACGATTTCGATGAAGTCGCCCGCATGCCCTATGCCATCGACCTCGTTCGCCTGGTCACAAGCGCCATCTTCGCCAAGCGCGAGAATGGGCTCGCCATCGACGACGCTGCGGCTGCTGATGTCGTACTACAAGGCTATACCGGGGTATCTCGAATCCGGCGGCGATCCTTTCGTGCTCGAAGAGAGCCATCCTGAGCTGCGCGAAATGGCGCTTGGCGCGGGGCGCGATCCAACCAAGTTTTGGGGAAAGCTCGCCAAGCTCCCCGCCGTGACTCCGTCCAAGCGCGTCCAGCGCATACTCAAAGACTGGCTGCCCGATGGCACCTTGAACATCACCTTCGCGTCTCGCGTCGCAGGCGTCGGCAGCCTCGGCCGGCCTCGCTATGTGGGGCTTGGACCTTGCCGTGGCGGTTTGGTTGCGCGCGAGTCGAAGGCATGGCTGCCTTCCGCTTGGGGTGGGCTCTTGGACGCCCGAAGGACCACGCCTACGCGGTGCGGCTGTTGAAGCGCTCGGTGCGGGAGCGCGATCCTAATTATGTAGTCAAGAATGGGTGGGTGGTTCGCCGGCTAGGCCCGCATTGCAGCAGAATTGAGCTCGCCCAATTCCCCAAGCATCGCGACGAGAAGGCGATTCTGAAGGCCATGGGACAGGAGACGGCGAATCTGCATCCTGGGTCGCCGAACCAGCGCGCCAAGGTCTTGCGCGATCTCGGTGAGCGGAAACCTGGCTGGCTGCACGCCGCAGCCCAAGCCATGGCAAAGGCGACCGAGCAGGACTGGCAGGCTTATCGGTCGGCAGGCGACGGGGCTTAGGACGAGGTGCAGAACCGGCCCGCGTTGAAGGGTCCGCGGTCGTTTACGCGCACCGAGACGGATTTGCCGGTTCTCGGATTGCCCACGACGAGACAGGTGCCAAGCGGAAAAGACTTATGGGCTGCGGTCAGACCATCCGGATTGAAT
>DASZGQ010000065.1:0-3790 GCA_035938735.1 Methyloceanibacter sp. | reverse complement strand
GACCCCGTGCCTGATGTGCGGGCGGAGCATCATCCCTTCGCGCCCTGGCGCTATGGACGGTGGCGATTGTCTCCAGATGACTTGGCGCATGAATCCGGCTAAAACGCGCCGGACAACCCCACCAATCTCTTACCTGCGCTCGTACGCAGGAGTGAGAGGAGAGACAGATGATTTCCCTAACGTTTCCAGACGGCTCAACCCGCGACTTCAAACCCGGAGTCACGGGCCGAGACGTCGCCGACTCGATCTCCAAATCGCTCGGCAAAAAGGCCGTGGCGATGACGCTCGACGGCAAGGTCAAGGACCTCGCCGAGTCCATCAAAGCGGACGCCAAGATCCGCATCCTCACTCGCGAGGATCCCGAGGCGCTTCCGCTCATTCGCCACGACGCGGCGCATGTCATGGCCGAGGCCGTGCAGGAACTTTATCCCGGCACGCAGGTGACCATCGGTCCGGTGATCGACAACGGCTTCTATTACGACTTCGCGCGGGATGAGCCGTTCACGCCGGAGGACCTGCCGGTAATCGAAGCCAAGATGCGCGAGATCATCGCGCGCGACTCGCCCTTCACCCGCGAGGTGATGGATCGCAAAAGCGCGAAGAGGCTGTTCGCCGACAAGGGCGAGACCTTCAAGCTCGAGCTGATCGACGCGATCCCCGAAGGCGACGAGATCAGGATCTACTCGCAGCGCGAGTGGCTCGATCTGTGCCGCGGTCCGCATATGACTTCGACGGGCAAAGTCGGTAAGGGCTTCAAGCTGCTCAAGATCGCCGGTGCCTATTGGCGCGGCGACTCCAACAACCCGATGCTCCAGCGCATCTACGGCACTGCCTGGGCGAGCGAGGAGGAGCTTGCGGCCTATCTCCATCAGCTCGAAGAGGCGGAGAAGCGCGACCACCGGCGCTTGGGGCGCGAGATGGACCTGTTCCATTTCCAGGAAGAGGCACCTGGCGCCGTGTTCTGGCATCCCAAGGGCTGGACCCTGTTCCAGGCGCTGATCGGCTATATGCGGCGGCGCCAGCAGGCCTGGGGTTATGTCGAGGTCAACTCTCCAGACATGCTGGACCGGGCGTTGTGGGAGCAATCCGGCCATTGGGAGAAGTTCGCTGAGAACATGTACATCGCCGAGACGCCCGACGAGCGCGTCTACGCCTGCAAGCCCATGAACTGTCCGGGCCATGTGCAGATCTTCAAACACGGCCTGAAGAGCTATCGCGATCTTCCCTTGCGCATTGCCGAATTCGGCAAGGTGCATCGCTACGAGCCATCAGGCGCGCTGCACGGGCTCTTGCGCGTGCGCCACTTCACCCAGGACGACGCGCATATCTTCTGCATCGAGGATCAGATCACGGAAGAATGCGTTCGGCTCAACGAGCAGATGCTGTCGATCTATCGCGATTTCGGTTTCGATGACGTGCGCATCAAATTCTCCGACCGGCCGGCGAAGCGCGTCGGCGCCGACGAGGTCTGGGAAAAGGCGGAAGCGGCTCTGAAGCGGGCGGTCGAAGCTGCGGGGCTCGCCTACGACCTCAATCCAGGCGAAGGCGCGTTTTACGGGCCGAAGCTCGAATATGTGCTGCGCGACGCAATCGGCCGCGATTGGCAATGCGGCACGATCCAGGTCGATCTCAACATGCCGATGCGGCTCGGCGCTTTCTATATCGGGCCGGACGGAGAGAAGACCGTGCCGGTGATGATTCACCGCGCCATGTTCGGGTCGCTGGAGCGCTTCACCGGCATCCTGATCGAGCATCACGCCGGGCACCTGCCGCTCTGGCTCTCTCCGGTGCAGGTGATGGTTGCTCCCATCGTTTCCGACGCTGATCCCTACGCGACCAATGTCCTGGAAGCGCTGAAGCGCGCAGGTCTTCGGGCCGAAGCCGACCTTCGCAACGAGAAGATCACCTACAAGGTGCGGGAGCACTCTCTCGCCAAGGTGCCGGTGCTTTTCGTGGTCGGCAAGCGCGAGGCAGAAGAGGTGACGGTGTCGATCAGGCGACTCGGAAGCCAGAAGCAGCAGGTGTTGCCGCTGGACGCCGCGATCAAGGCAATCGCGGCCGAAGCAGTGCCCCCGGATTTGGCAGAATCCCAGGCTCGCGCGGCGTAGCGCTATCGCCATTGCCAAAGGCCACGCCGCTATCCGGCGAAACTGGCGCGCCCGTCGTGCCGGGGTTGCCAGGCATGGCGTCGGGCGACCCCGGCGATGCCACGGATGGGCCCGGCGGAGGCGCCGGAGGTGGCGGCGGTGGTTCGGTGATCGCCTTTAAGGCCTCTGGCGAGGCAGGACCTTCCTGCATGATGACTTCGATCTGCTTCTTCTCGCCAGAGACGACATTGAACTTGTTCGTGTAACTTTCGCCATTGTGGCTCGCTACGACGGCGTAGTTGCCGGCTGCAAGGATATGGGTGGGCAGCGCGCCGGTGTTCTCCTTCACCACGTCGCCGGTCGTGGTGAGGATGCTCCATTTGGTATCGGCGAGAGCCTCATCTCCGGGGCTCTGCACGAGCTTGAAGGTGACGGCCGCGGCGGCATGTTTAATGGTCGCCTCGGTGATCTTGCCGGGCTCGACCGTGACGTCGGCTCTCACCATTGCATTGGCATCTCCATAGGTGCTGACAAGGTGATAGGCGCCGGCGTTCAATCTGATGACGATTCCGGGCTTGGCGTTCTCCAGAATTTTGTGGCGATTGCCGAACTGATCCTCCTCGTCGGAGAGGATATCGAAGCGCACGCTCGCTGCGGGTAGCGTATCGCCGCCCGCCAGCACCGCCGCGAGCTTCAGCCCGCCGGTGTTGAGGACGAATGTCTCCTCGAGAGACCGGCCGCTCTCGACCTTGATCTTTTTGGTGAGGTTGGAGAGGCCGTAGGCAGCATTGACGAGATACAGTCCAGGAACCAACGCGGCCGTCGGCATCGCATCACGATGGGTGCTGACGAGCTTGCGAACGCCATTCGGCCCAGGCTGCGGCGTGAACACGCGCCAGATCAGTCCTGACTTGACCTGAGGTCCACCTTCGGTGAGCAGGGCCTTGAAGGTCACTGGGACTGGCGCCCCCGAGCCCGGTTCGGGCGGCGTTCGGGCCGGCGCCGCGCTTTCCTTCGGCGGAAGGGCGGCGAGCTTCGGCATGTCGGTTTGAGTAGGAGCCGGCCCTGCAAGCTCTGGGCGTTGCGGGTTCGACGGCGGCGCCCCTTGGGCCGGAGCGCTTTTCGCCTGTACGCTCTGGATCTGCGCAGTGGGAGCTGGAGTGGTCTGCGCCGGTGGGGCTGGGATTGAAATAGTCTGCACCGGCTGAGGCGTTGGGGCTTGCGGGGGTAGAGCTTGTGCTATCGGTGCTTGCTCGGAGGGCGACGCGGCGGTGGCCGGGGAAGGCGCCGGCGCGGCTGACGGGTTAGGCGCAGCCGCTGGCGGAGCCGCGCCGGGCGCGCCGGAGTTTTGCGCGACCGATGCAGGTGGCGGAGCCGGCTTGGCGACGGCATCGAGAACGGTGGTGAGGTCTTGTTTCAGATCGCCGGCATTCGCGGCAGTCAAGAACTGGCCGCCGGTGTTCTGTGCTACGCAAGCAAGCCCCTTAACGCTCTGCTTCGCCTTGGGGTCGAAGCCGATGACGTGGATGCGCAAGCCAGGTGCCGCTTGCTTCAACGACTTTGCCGTGGCGCAGGCATTGGCCTTGCAACTGTCGGGTCCGTCGGTGATCAGCACGACATCGAGCCCGGCGCCGGGTGTCTGCTTGGCGGCCTCGATGATCGCGGCCGCGACCGGCTTCGTCGTCTTTGGTTTGAAGCCTGCA
>DASZGQ010000064.1:0-3328 GCA_035938735.1 Methyloceanibacter sp. | reverse complement strand
ACGCGAGCGGCTTGAGCCTCTCGGGCGGTCAGCAGCAGCGCCTCTGCATCGCCCGCACCGTCGCCATCAAACCAGAGGTCATCCTGCTCGACGAGCCCTGCTCAGCGCTCGATCCGATCTCCACCGCCAAGATCGAGGAGTTGATCGACGTCTTGAAGCGCGACTACACCATCGCCATCGTCACCCACAATATGCAGCAGGCGGCTCGCACCTCGGACTACACTGCCTTCATGTATCTCGGGGAGGTTGTGGAGTTCGACAATACCACCCAAATCTTTACCAATCCGAGGATGGAGCGCACCCAGGACTACATCACCGGCCGCTTCGGCTAGGCAACGCGCTTTCGAGGAGAAGCAGGAAGATGGAGACGCACGAACACATCGTCAGGTCCTATGAGGAGGAGCTCTCCTCGCTCAACAACAAGATCGCCAAGATGGGTGGTCTTGCCGAGCAGGTCCTCGGGCAATCCTTCGATGCGCTCGAAGGCCGCGATCCGGACCTCGCCGCCGCCACCATCCAGCAGGATGAGGCAATCGACGCGCTGGAGAAGGAGATCGAGGAGCAGGCCATCGTCATGATCGCCCGCCGCCAGCCGCTCGCCTACGACCTCCGCCAAATCATGGCGGCGCTCCGCATCTCTACCGACCTCGAGCGCATCGGCGATCTCGGCAAGAACATCGCCAAGCGCGCTCTCGCCGTGGTCGGCGAGCAGCAACCGAAGCAGCTCATGCTTGGCCTGAAACACATGGGCGAGCTGGCGCTCGGCCAGCTCAAGGAGGTGCTCGACGCCTATATCGAGCGCGACGCCGACCGCGCGCTGAAGGTTTGGTACACGGACGAGGACATCGACGCCATGTACAACTCGCTGTTCCGCGAGCTCCTCACCTATATGATGGAAGACCCGCGCAACATCGGGCTGTGCACCCATCTTTTGTTCGGGGCTAAGAACATCGAGCGCATCGGCGACCACGCGACCAACATCGCCGAAACCGTCTATTTCCTGGTGCACGGCAAGGCGATCACCGATCAGCGTCCGAAAAGCGACAACACCAGCTCGACGCCGGTCCCCTTGAGGTCGGCGGGTTGACATGCTGAGCGTCTCCGCCATGAACCCAAGAGCCAAAGTTCTCGTCGTCGAGGACGAGGAGCCCTTGGCGCTGCTGCTCCGCTACAATCTCGAGGCCGAGGGCTACTCCGTCGAGGTCGTGCATCGCGGCGACGAGGCCGAGATGGCCATCGCCGAAGGCTCGCCCGACCTGATTGTGCTCGACTGGATGCTGCCCGGCATCTCCGGGCTCGAGCTTTGCCGGCGCTTAAGGACCGGCAAGGACTCGCGCACCATCCCGATCATTCTCTTGACGGCGCGGAGCGAGGAGGGCGACCGCATTCGCGGGCTGACCACCGGCGCCGACGATTATGTGGTGAAACCCTTCTCCCTGCCTGAATTGATGGCGCGGGTGCGCGCCATCCTGCGGCGAACCAGCCCAGAGCGCATTGCCTCGGTGCTCACCGCGGGCGACATCGAGCTTGATCGAGAATCCCATCGGGTGACGCGAAACGGCCGCCAAGTGCATCTCGGACCCACCGAGTTCCGCCTGCTCGAATTTCTCATGCAGAGCCCCGGCCGCGTCTTCAGCCGGGCGCAATTGCTCGACGGCGTGTGGGGCCGCAACGTCTATGTCGACGAGCGCACGGTCGATGTCCATATCGGCCGCTTGCGCAAGGCGATGATGCGCGGCACCGAGCCTGACCCCGTACGCACCGTGCGCGGCGCCGGCTACGCCTTCAGCGACAAATTGCAAGAGACCGTCTGAAAAAGAGGAAGGCGCCTCGACCGGCGCCTCCCTTCCCCCCACTTGACTGAAGTGGCTCAGCCGAAGACGACGCGCTTGTCGCGACGCCGCGACGGCGCCGGCTGATAGGCAAGCCGCGCGTGATGCTCGCAATACGGCACCGCGCCCGACGTCTTGCGGCCGCAAAAATGGAACTCCTCCTCGGCCGGATCGCCGATGGGCCAGCGGCACATCGCTTCTTTCAAGGTGAGGATGCTCGCCCTTTCGGCGGGCGGGATGTACAGCTCCGCGATCGGCGACGGCGCTGGCTCGATCTCCTCCTCATAGGCCGGCTTCAGCGCGACATTGCCGCGCGTGCCGAACAGCAGGGATGGAGCTCGATGTTGCCGTGGCGCTTGCACCCGCCGCGGTCTTGGGCTCGATGAGCGCGAACTCGTCGCCCTTCCCGAGAGACCGAGACGATGCACCTTGCCGATCACTGCATTCCGCGTCACCCCGCCAAGGCGACTGGCGACCTGGCTTGCGCTCAAGCCTTCCGCCCATAGTCGTTTTAGAAGTTCAACCCTCTCATCATTCCAAGCCATGGTTTGGCCTCCTCATTTTTCGACTCAGAATCCCCCCGTCTCGTCGTGAGACGGCATCAGTCACGCTGATGTACTGCTGAGAAACGACCGCCCAGGCGTAACGCTGCATCCACCATATATGGTAGCTGAGCGGTTACTAAGCTACAATCTCGGGGAAGAAGCGGCAAGCGTCCGCCACGCTTGGTCCCGCGTTTTTCCACCGGACAAATTGGAGTCTGCCACTTATCGGTCGAGAACACAAACGCCGTCGTGGATGAAAGCGTGGACGAGTGTTGGAAAGGTGGTTAATGGCGGCTGATTGACAGCCTCCCGCGCGAGACCTAAAGCTCTGCAATTCCTTGCTGCCGCCAGCCGGCGGCAATTTTATTTTTGGGACGACCTCTCGTGTCCAAATCGGCTCTGCTTCCGACCTACGCTCGCAGCCAATTGGCGTTCGAGCGCGGCGAGGGCGCCTATCTCTTCACCGCGTCCGGCGAGCGTTATCTTGACTTCGCCTCCGGCGTCGCGGTGACGGCGCTTGGCCATGCCCATCCGCATCTGGTCATGGCGCTGAGCAAGCAGGCCGAAAAATTGTGGCATGTGTCCAATCTGCATCGCATCCCCGAGCAGGAGCGGCTGGCGGACAGACTTTGCCAGGAGACCTTCGCCGACTATGCGTTCTTCGCCAATTCGGGCGCCGAGGCGGTTGAGGGCGCGATGAAGGTGGCGCGCCGTTATCACTTCAAGCAGGGAGCGCCGGAACGATACCGCTTCGTCACCTTCGAGGGCGCCTTTCACGGGCGGACGCTTGCCACCATTTCTGCTGGCGGCCAGCCAAAGCATCTTGAAGGCTTCGGGCCTCCGGTTGCGGGTTTCGACCATGTCGCTGCCGGCGATATCGGCGCCGTGCAGGCTGCCATCGGCGAGGAGACCGCTGGCGTCATGATCGAGCCGATCATGGGCGAGGGTGGC
>DASZGQ010000063.1:0-9356 GCA_035938735.1 Methyloceanibacter sp. | reverse complement strand
AAAGGCAGATTTTTCCTGGTTTCGTGTAACCGAGTGGTGCCATGGGTGTGGGTGGGGCGCGGAAGCCGAGGCTTCCGCTGAACGAGATCATTGTCGGCGACTGCGTCGAGGAGCTGGCAAAATTCCCTGCGCACTGCGTTGATCTCGTCTTCGCTGACCCGCCTTACAATCTCCAGATCAACAACGAGCTGCTAAGGCCCAACAATACGCGGGTCGACGGCGTCGATGACGAGTGGGACAAGTTCGGCAGCTTCGCGGCTTACGACGACTTCACCTACGCCTGGCTCAGGGCTTGCCGGCGGGTGTTGAAGCCGGAAGGCTCGCTATGGGTGATCGGCAGCTATCACAACATCTTTCGCGTCGGCACCATCGTCCAGGATCTCGGCTTCTGGGTCCTGAATGACGTGGTGTGGCGCAAGACCAACCCAATGCCGAATTTCAGGGGACGCCGCTTCACCAATGCCCATGAGACGCTGGTTTGGGTCTCCATGGGGCCGAAGTCGCGATACACCTTCAACTATGAAGCGATGAAGGCGCTGAACGACGAGCTGCAGATGCGCTCGGACTGGCTGTTCCCGATCTGCTCTGGGCCCGAGCGCTTGAAGCAGAATGGCGGTCGCAAGACTCATCCGACGCAAAAGCCGGAAGCCCTGCTCCATCGCATCATCCTCGCCTCGAGCAACAAGGGCGACGTTGTGCTCGATCCTTTCCTCGGATCCGGCACCACGGCCGCAGTCGCCAAGCGGCTCGCCCGCTCCTTCATCGGCATTGAGCGCGAGGAGGCTTATGCCGAAGCTGCGCGCGCCAGACTCACCGCCGTGATGCCGCTCAAATCCCGCTCCGTCGAGATCGTTCGCGGCAAGCGCGCAGAGGCGCGCATTCCCTTCGGGGCGCTGGTCGAGATCGGGCTGATCTCGCCAGGCACGGTGCTCTACGACGCGCGCGCACGCCACGAGGCGGAGGTGCGCGCAGACGGCAGCATCGCTTCAGCCGGGGCGCAAGGCTCGATCCACAAGATAGGGGCGCATGTGCAAGGCGCCACTGCTTGCAACGGCTGGACCTTCTGGCACTATGAAGCCGAGGGCACGCTCAAGCCGATTGACGCCTTGCGCGAGGAGGCGCGGCGGCAGCTCGAGCCTGAGCCTTAGCGTCCAAAGCGTGAGCCAATACTTTTCGCATCACGCTTGGCAGCGCTGCACGGTGAAGATCGCGGACATGAACCCAGTGGCAGCGCTCTGGTGATGTTGCCTGGGTTAGCTTCCCAGCAGACGTGACCTCGGCAAGATAGACGGCAAGCTCGAGATGAAAATGGGTGAAGGTGTGCCCCACGAGCCCGGGCACTTCCCGCCATCGCGCCTTGAGCGGCGCATGATCGAGGTCTAGTCCCCGCCAGCTACCTTCGACCCAAGGGGAGGACGGAGTCTCCAGCATGCCGCCGAGCAGACCCTTCGGTGGCCGCTCACGCAAGAGCACGGAGCCGTCCTCGCGCAAAGCCACAAAGGCATGGCCACGCCGGACCGGCCGCACCGGCTTCGCGTCGCGATAGGGCAAGACCTCGGCCAAGCACTCCGCATGGGCTGCGCAGCCTGGCACGAGCGGGCAGAGGCGACAGGCAGGACGCTTGGAGCGGCACAGCGTGGCGCCCAGATCCATCATGGCTTGGGCGAAGTCCCCCGCGCGCTCCGGCGGCGTGAGCCCCATGGCGAGCGCCCTGATCTCCGGCTTAGCCGCCGGCAGCGGTGTGACGACGGCGAACAGCCGCGCCACCACGCGCTCGATATTCCCGTCGATGGGCGTGGCGCGCGCGTCGAAGGCGATGGCGGCGATGGCCGCGGCGGTATAGTCGCCGATGCCGGGCAGCGTGCGAAGTTCGGCCTCGGTCTCCGGAAAGCGCCCGCCATGGCGCGCTACCACCTCCTGCGCGCAGGCATGGAGGTTTCGCGCTCGTGCGTAGTAGCCGAGTCCGGCCCATGCTGCGAGCACCTCGCCGAGGTCGGCACTGGCAAGCGCGCTCACATCGGGCCAGCTGCGCAGGAAGTCGGCAAAGCGCGGCAGCACCGCCTGCACCGTGGTCTGCTGCAGCATGATCTCGCTCAGCCACACCCCGTAAGGATCAGGCACGACACCGGGCGCGGTGCGCCAGGGCAAGATCCGGCGCTCCCGGTCGTACCAGGCGAGCAAAGCGCGGGCGTAATCTTCGTTGTGCAAAGCGGCTGCTCCCGCGGCATACCCCGAACCCCCGCCAATGGTGTAGGATGGAGCGCGGCGAAAGCAAGGAACGGGCTTTCGACATCCACCGCTAAGCGGGGCCATCGATGCACGACAATGAGCGAAAAGCTTGGGTTAAGGGAGCAAGCGGCGCCCGCGCCATCAGCGCCTACGTGGCGCGCATGCTCGACCCCATCGCGCGGGCCCGCGGCTTCGCGACCACGGCGCTGCTCAGCGAATGGCCCGCAGTTGTGGGCGAGGAGCTTGCCCGCTTCACCATGCCGGACAAGGTGGTGTGGCCGCGGCGGAGTGAGGACCGGGAGGCGTCCGGCAGCCAAAGCGCCTGGCGGGAAGATGGCGCAATCCTTGTGCTCAAGGTCGATGGGCCCAGAGCCATCGAGGTGCAGCATCGCGCTGAGCAGATCCTTGAGCGGGTGAATACTTATTTCGGCTACCGGGCCATTGCGCAACTACGCTTCCTACAGGCTCCCGTGTCCAGGGCCGAGAGCCCGCCCCCGGCGCCCTCTTCGGCCGCCGATGATGACAGTTGCATGTCTGCCGCCGAACTTGCTGACAAGGACCTGGTTCAGGCCCTGAAACGGCTTGGAGCGGGGGTTCGCGGCAAGGCCCCGAGACCTTGAGACACCTTCCGCTTTTCTCGCTTCTGCCATAAAGAACTGGCCAAAGATCGTCAATCCAGCCGCCGGCAGTCAGGCCGGAGCGCGAGAAATGAGCAGGAAGACTAAGCGAGTGGAGGAGACGAAGTGACCGAGACCGAAAAAGCCGCCCCTAACAAGGCCCTGATGATCGCGATCGGCGCGCTCGTCGCCGTGGTAGTGGCGGCGGGCGTCTATTATTACCGCGGAGGCTTCGACCAAAGCAGCGCCAGGGTCGCGGACAAAGACAAGGTCGATCCGGATGTGGCTGTGCTCATGGCCGCTGGCCCTCTCCCCGACATCATCATCGGCTCCGCCAATGCGCCCAACACCATCGTGGAATACGCCTCCATGACCTGCCCGCACTGCGCGCAGTTTCAGACCGAGATATTTCCGCAGCTCAAGGCCAAATATATCGACACCGGCAAGGCTCGCTACATGCTGCGCGAGTTCCCGCTCGACAATCTCGCCGCCGCTGCCTTCATGCTCGCCCGCTGCTCCGGCAACGACCTCTACTATCCCCTGGTCGATGCTATGTTCTCCACCCAGGAGAACTGGGCGGTCCCAGGAGTCGATGCCAAGGACAAGCTTCTACAGATCGCGCGGCAGGCCGGCATCTCCAAGGACGAGTTCGACAAGTGCCTCGCCGACAAGGAGCTGTTCAGCAAGATCGTGCAAACGCGCGAGATAGCCCATGACAAGTTTCAGGTCGATTCCACACCGACCTTCTTCATCAACGGCAAGCGGCTGAAGGGCGATCATCAAATGAATGACTTCGAGGTCGCGTTCGGCGACGCTCCCGCGCCGGCCCCCGCCGATGCGGACAAGGCCAAGACCGAAGGCTCGACTCCGGCCCCCGCCGATGCGGACAAAGCTAAACCCGAAGGGTCGACCCCACCCCCGCCAGCGCAATAGACGCGATGAGGCGGCCAACGATATCGCTTCTCTTCGCCGTCTCGGTCGCCCTTTCTGGTTGCGGCGGGGGCGCGGGTCCTACCGCAGATGCTGCCGCCGACAAGGCGCTCAACGTGCCGGCGCCGGAAGAGCTGATGGCCGCCGGACCGCTTGGCGAGCTTGTGCTCGGCAGTCCGAATGCCCCAGTGACCGTGATCGAATATGCCTCGCTCACCTGCCCCCATACCGCGCATTTCCAGCGGGACGTGTTCCCTCGGGTGAAGAAGGAGCTGATCGATACCGGCAAGATCCGCTTCATCGTGCGAGAGTTCCCGATCGGCCACACCTCCGGCGCCGCAGCCATCGTCAATCGCTGCGCGCCGGAGGATAAATACTTCTCGCTGTACAATGCGTTCCTGCTGCGCCAGCCGGAATGGGTGAGCCAGGAGGTCCGTCCCGACGCCATCTATTCGGTGGCCAAATCGAGCGGCATGTCACGTGAGACGTTTGACAAATGCCTCACGAATCAAACCATTATCGACGGGCTCACGGAGGTGAAGCAGCGGGGGCGGAAATTTGGCGTCATTGGCACGCCGACCTTTTTTGCCAATGGCCGCAAGGCGCAAGGCAACATCACCTTCGAAGAGTTCAAGGCTTTGATTGGCCCGTCGTCGACCTGACCTCGCGCCGCCGCAGAAGCGTTGAATCGCGCGTTGCTTCTTTCATGCCCTAGGACAATACGAACGTGAAGATCACCCGTCTTCGCCTTCTGGGCTTCAAGTCCTTTGTCGAGCCGACCGAGATCCTGATCGAGCCGGGGCTGACCGGCGTGGTCGGGCCGAATGGTTGCGGCAAGTCGAACCTGCTCGAGGCGCTGCGTTGGGCCATGGGAGAGACTTCCTATAAGAGCATGCGTGGGCAGGCCATGGATGATGTCATCTTTGGCGGCTCACAGTTCCGGCCGGCCCGCAATACCGCCGAGGTGACGCTGTTCATCGACAATAGGGCGCGCACTGCGCCGGCAGAATTCAACGATGCCGACGCGCTGGAGGTGACGAGGCGGATCGAGCGCGAAATTGGCTCCGCCTATCGGGTGAACGGCAAGGATGCCCGCGCCCGCGATATCCGCCTCCTGTTCGAAGACGCCGCGACCGGGGCGCGATCGCCCGCCCTCGTGCGCCAGGGACGCATCGGCGAGATCGTGAACGCCGCCCCTCAGGAGCGTCGCCGCGTGCTGGAAGACGCGGCTGGAATTGCCGGCTTGCACAGCCGCCGCCACGAGGCTGAACTTCGCCTGAAGGCCACCGGAGCCAATCTCGAGCGCCTCGGCGATCTGATCAGCGAGATCAGCTCGCAACTGCAGGCGCTGAAGCGTCAGGCGCGCCAGGCTCAGCGCTACCGGGAGATTTCCGGAAAGATCCGCGAGGCCGAGGCGTTGCAGCATCACCTGCACTGGGTCTCGGCCTGCGCCCATGTCGAGCAGGAAGAGGCCTCGTTCCAGGCCGCGCTCGGCAAGGTCGCGCAAGAGACCAAGGCGGAAGGTGAGGCCCTGCGTCAGCAGGCGGAAGCCGCCGAGGAGCTTCAGCCGTTGCGCGATGAGGAGGCAGCGCGGGCGGCGGTGCTGCACCGCTTGAGTGTCGAGCGCGATGCGCTGGAGCGCGAAGAAGCGCGCGCCAAGTCCCGCCAGGCAGAGCTGGAAACGAGGCTGGCGCAGGCCTCGCGCGACCTTGCTCGCGAGGAGGAGCACATCGCCGAAGCTGAAGGCATGCTGCGGCGGCTCGAGCACGAGGCGCGGCGGCTCGAGGAGGCAAGCTCCCGCGACCATGAGGAGCCGCAGCTGCGCGAGGCTGCCGCGCTTGCGGCACGTGCGCTCGCCATGGCGGAAGGCGCGTTCGCCGCGGCGACCGAGGATTTGGCACGGGCCCGGGCAGAATGGCGGAACGTGGAGGCCGAGCACACTGAGCTGCAACAGCGCATCGCCTTGCTCGAGCGACAGTCCGGCGACATTGCCGGGGAGCTTGCGAGGCTCGAAGTTGCGAGTGGACGAGAGACGAATCTTGCGGCGCTCAACGCCGAGCTTGTCAGGCGGTCCGCCCTGGTCGAGACGCTCGAAACCGAACTTGCTGCTTCCGAAGCTCGCGAGGAAGCTGCCCAGGCAAGCGAAGCCCAGTCCCGCGCAGCCGCGGCGAGCGTCAAGCTCCAGGTTCAGCAGCTACATACCGAGCTCGCCACGCTGCTCAAGCTACTCAATCCCGCAGACAAAGGTGAATGGTCCCCGATCGTCGATGCGGTGCGCATCAGCCGCGGCTACGAGCAGGCGCTCGGAGCAGGACTTGGCGACGATCTCGATGCCGCGAGCGACGAGGCCGCGCCGGCCTATTGGCGGTTGACGGCGAGTGAAGGCGACCCGGCCCTGCCGGAGGGCGCCGTACCTCTCAGCCAATTCGTCTCGGCACCGCCCGCACTCAGGCGACGCCTCGCCCAGATTGGCGTGGTGGAGCGGGCGAGCGGCAAGGCTTTACAGGCCAAGCTCTGGCCCGGCCAGAGGCTGGTGTCCCAAGAAGGCGACCTGTGGCGCTGGGATGGCTATAGCGTTGCTGCAGGCGCTGCTTCCACTGCCGGAGCGCGCCTCGCCGAGCGGAGCCGGCTCGAGACCCTGCGAGCAGAGGCTGAGGCCGCCGAAGGCCGCCATCAAGCCGCCGAGGCGGAGGTCACCACGTCCGCAAACAAAGCCCATGCCGCCAGCGAAGCAACCAAGGCGCTTCGGGCCAAGGTGCGCGGGGCGCGCGATGAGGTTGGCCGCACACGCGATGCCATCCCCGCCGCCGAGCATGAAAGTCTCGCCCAGAGCAAACAGCTTGGGGCGCTGGCCGAAGCCGAAAGCCGGACCTTTGCCGCCCTTGACGAAGCGCGTGGTGCCCTGGCGCGAGTCGAATCCGTGCGGCGTGAGCTTGTGACCCTCAGCGCGCTCGAGGCGGTGCTTGAGCGGGCGCGCGGTAACGCCGCCGAGAACCGGTCGGGCCATGCCCGCGCCGAGGCTGCGGTGCAAGGCTTCGAGCGGGAAGTGCAGCTCCGCCAGGAGCGGCTTCAAGCGATCGGCGCTGAGCAGGAGCTTTGGGACAACCGCATCGCCAATGCTCGCGAGCAGATCGAGACCTTGCGCGCCCGCGAAGCCGAGACGCGCTCGGATCTTGCCGCTCTCGCCAATCTTCCAGCCGAGATCGAGCAGCGGCGTGGACGCCTCCTCGACGCCATTGCCGCGGCAGAACGGGAGCGGAGCAAGGCCGCAGACGATCTTGCTCTTGCCGAGACCGAGCTTAAGCGCCGCGAGAAGGCCTTGCGCGAGGTGCAGGAAAAGCTTGCCGCAGCGCGAGAGGCGCGGGCGCGAAGCGAGGCGCTGCTTGAATCGGCGCGTGAGCGCCGCAGCGAGACGGCCCACGCAATTCGCGAGCAGCTCGATTGCACGCCTGAGGCCTGCCTTCAGCTCGCCTGCGTGAAGACCGGCGCCCCCCTGCCCGCTCTCGCCGAGGTCGAGGGGCGGCTCGCCAAACTTAGAGGCGATCGCGAGCGGCTTGGCGGCGTCAATCTTCGTGCCGAGGAGGAAGAGGCTGAGCTGACCGCGCGCCTTGAGGAAATGGAGCGCGAGCGCGCCGATGTGGAGCAGGCCATCGCGCGGCTCCAGCAAGGCATCGCCAACTTGAACCGTGAAGGCCGTAAGCGGCTGCTCGAAGCCTTCGACAGCGTGAACGGGCACTTCCAGCGCCTGTTCCAGACCCTGTTCGGGGGCGGCACCGCCGAGCTGCAGCTGGTTGATTCCGACGATCCGCTGGAGTCAGGGCTCGAGATTCTCGCCTGCCCGCCGGGCAAGCGCCCCCAGACGCTGACGCTGCTCTCCGGCGGCGAGAAGGCACTGACCGCGCTGGCCCTGATCTTCGCCGTGTTCCTCACCAACCCCTCGCCTATATGCGTGCTTGATGAGGTGGACGCGCCGCTCGACGATGCCAATGTGGAGAGGTTCTGCCTTCTGATGGACGATATGGCCAAGGAGACCGACACGCGGTTCCTCATCATCACCCATCATCCGCTCACCATGTCGCGCATGAGCCGGCTGTTTGGCGTCACCATGGCAGATCGCGGCGTGAGCCAGCTCGTCTCCGTCGATCTCGAAACCGCAGAGCGCCTCCGCGACGCAAGCTAGCGCCTGATTCGCCCTCACCCTTCGAAACGGGCCTTTGGCCCTCCTCAGGGTGAGGAGCAATGCCTCATGCTGAGGAGCGGTCGAAGACCGCGTCTCGAAGTGTGAGGCCACAGCCTAATCCCTTGGTTTCAGGGGCTTCCGGGCCATTTCCCTTCCTTGACAGGCCGGAAGCGCTAACTCTAAGGTGCGGCCCAAGCTTGGGGCCAGCCGGCCCCCTCAAAGCCGTTCCCCAAAGATCGAGCAGCGATATGGCGGGAGCCGTTCAGAAGCCCGGTCGCGGTCAGAGCGACCGCGAGACTGAGACCATCAAGCGGCGCTTGAACGATCTGGAAGGCAAGGTGCGGGACGCACGCGCGCGTCATGAACCCGCGTCTTCCGAGGCGCAAGATCGGGGCTCAGCGATGGGGGAAGCGCTCAAGCTTGCGACCGAGATGATCGCCGGCGTCGCGGTTGGGGGCTTCATCGGCTGGGCACTCGATCGCGCGTTTGAGACTGCCCCGATCCTGATGGTGGTGTTTCTCATCCTCGGAGCTGCCGCCGGGATCCTGAACGTGATACGGACGGCACAAAGGCGGCAGGCGGCAGCGGGGCCCCTGCCCGGCAAGGATCTCCCGCCGGACGATGACGACGACTAGGAGCGACTGAGTTGGTTGAGGCACAAGCTGCAGAGGGAGCGGCGCATGAGGCCGGCGGTCTGCCGAACCCGATGCATCAGTTCGAGATCGAGCGGATCATTCCGTTCAAACTGTTCGGCTTCGACGCCTCCTTCACCAACTCTGCGCTGTTCATGGTGATCGCCGCTACCCTGATCACGCTGTTCACTCTTTACGCCATGCGCAACCGGTCGCTGGTGCCGTCGCGGATCCAGTCGGTCGCCGAGATGTCATACGAGTTCGTGGCCAGCATGGTGCGCGACAATGTCGGCACCGACGGCATGAAATATTTCCCCTTCGTCTTCACCCTGTTCATGTTCGTGCTCGCATTGAACCTGCTCGGCATGGTCCCCTATTCCTTCACGGTGACGAGCCACATCATCGTCACCTTCGCGCTCGCCGCGATCGTCTTCATCGGCGTCACGATCATCGGCTTCGTCACGCATGGCGCGCGTTTCCTGCGGCTGTTCGTGCCGGAGGGGGTGCCGGTGGTGCTGTTGTTCCTGCTCGTGCCGATCGAGCTGCTGTCCTACTTCATCCGCCCGTTCACCTTGTCGATCCGGCTGTTCGCCAACATGCTGGCCGGGCACACGATGCTGGCGATCTTCGGCGGGTTCGCCGCCAGCATCGGCCTGCTGGCGATCTTCCCGACACTGATCAATGTCGCGCTGATTGGGCTGGAAGCGCTCGTCGCGGCCTTGCAGGCCTATGTCTTCGCGATCCTGACCTGTCTCTACCTGCGCGACG
>DASZGQ010000062.1:0-18763 GCA_035938735.1 Methyloceanibacter sp. | reverse complement strand
CTAACCGGGCTGCGCTACGCTCCGAAGCCTTTTGCCCGTTGCGCTTGGATATACACGCTCAAGGCGGCGAAACAAGCCGTTCCGTTGGGAAGCTGTTTTGGATCAGCCTTTGGCCGTGGTCAGGATGCGATAGCATTCCTCCAGCTCCTTGAGCACCAAGCCAAGACCCTCGGCGTCCATGTCCGCGGCGCTCTCGCCAAGGCCTGGCGGCTTGCTGAAGCCCCGGTTCTGGGCAGCTTCGGCGGCGACGTCGGGAATCTCCCGCTCGATCGTCACGGCCGGCTTCGTCTCCTCGTCAGAGAGGGGACGCTGCTCCATGACGAAGCGGGGCCCCTGTTCGCGCAGGATCCTCTGCACGCCCCTGATGGTGTAGCCGTCGTCGTAGAGAAGAAAACGAATGCCGCGTAACAGCGCGACATCCTCTGGCCGGTAATAGCGGCGTCCGCCGCCACGTTTCATCGGCTTGAGCTGGGCGAATTTTGCCTCCCAGAAGCGAAGCACATGCTTTGGGACTTTCAACTCATCAGCAACTTCACTGATCGTACGAAAGGCCTCGGGCGATTTGTCCACCGCTCAAACTCCCCGCCTAATACGCAAGCAGCCTCTAAAATATCACCGCGTCTATTCGGCCGCCTTTCTCCGGGACAGCGCCTCGTTGATGCGCTGCTTCATGATATTGCTCGCCCGGAACACGAGAACTCGCCGCGGCGTAATCGGAACTTCCTGTCCCGTCTTTGGGTTGCGTCCGATGCGCTGACCCTTGTCGCGAATGCCGAAGGAGCCGAATGAGGAGAGCTTTACGGTATGCCCGCGCTCGAGGCTCGCCACAATCTCGCGCAGTACTAGCTCCACGATCTCGGCAGACTCGTTACGTGGCAATCCAACCTTCTGGAACACCGCCTCGGCGAGGTCGGCGCGGGTCAATGTCTTCCCGCTCATCGTATGCGTCTCCCCCAGGGTCGCGGGACAAACCAAGATGCTAATCGAGCATGCGCAACGCGGTCAATCGTTGCGGCGATCAAATTCCTGATTTTGCATCATTTTCGAGGGAGGTGTGGCTTTCGCGCGGCAGTTCTCCGCGAAATTCACCAGCGGACCAGAACGGCCCCCCAGGTGAAGCCGCCCCCCATGGCCTCCATCAGCACGAGATCGCCTTTTTTGATGCGTCCGTCATGGCAGGCCGTATTGAGCGCCAAGGGAATGGACGCGGCGCTGGTATTGGCGTGCTTGTCAACGGTGACGACGATCCGCTCCGGCGCAAGCCCGAGTTTTCGGGCTGCTCCGTCCAAAATGCGCTTATTGGCCTGGTGTGGCACGAACCAATCGATGTCGGATGCTTGGTAGCCAGCCTTCTGCAAGGTGGCGTCGATGACCTCGGCGATATTAGTCACCGCGTGGCGGAAGACCTCGGGGCCATCCATGCGGACATAGCCCACGGTGCCGGTGGAGGACGGCCCGCCGTCGACATACAGCTTGTCGCGATAGCGGCCGTCGGAGCGCAGGCAGGTCGCCAGCACTCCCCGGTCTTTGGTGCTGCCGTTCTGCATTTCTGCCTCCACCACGAGAGCGCCGGCGCCGTCGCCGAACAGCACACAGGTGCCGCGATCATCCCAGTCCAGGATGCGGGAAAAGGCTTCCGAGCCGATCACCAGCGCGCGCCGGAATTCGGCGCTCTTGAGGTAGTTGTCGGCGGTCGCAAGCGCGAAGACGAACCCAGAGCAGACGGCCTGCACGTCGAAGGCAGCGCCTTGGGTAATGCCGAGATCGGCCTGAATGGTGACCGCGGTGGCGGGAAAGGTCTGGTCGGGGGTCGAGGTGGCAAGCACGATGAGGTCTATATCCTCGGGCTTCAGGCTGGCGTCGTCGAGCGCGGCGCGCGCCGCCGCCGTCCCCATGGTCGAGGTCAGCTCGCCCTGAGCCGCGATCCGTCGCTCCTTAATCCCGGTGCGCGTGGCAATCCATTCGTCGGTTGTGTCGACGACCTTGGCCAAGTCCTCATTGGTCAAGACCCGCTTCGGCAAATAACCGCCGCAGCCCTTGACGACCGTTCGCAACACGCTCACCGGCAATTACTCCCGAGGGGTCTCACGCCGCACCATCAAGCTCAAGCTCCGCGTGGAAGCGGGCAACGTCGGCCGCCAGCCGCTTCACCACACCGCTCGACGCCATGTCGTAGGCGGTGTCGACGGCGGATGCGAAACCCGTTGCATCGGTCCCGCCGTGGCTTTTCACGACAATGCCGTTCAGCCCGAGGAAAATGCCGCCGTTCAGCTGACGCGGGTCCATCTTTTCCTTGAGAGCGCGGAAAGCGCCTTGCGCCAGAACGGCCCCAGCGCGCGCGAGGAATGACCGCCTCATGGCAGCGCGAAAATATTCGCCGATCTGCTTAGCGGTTCCCTCGGCGGTCTTCAAGGCGATGTTGCCGGTGAAGCCGTCGGTGACCACCACGTCGGCGGCGCCGTGGCCGATTTCATTGCCTTCGACAAAGCCGCGAAACTCGATCGGTAGCAGCGTGTCCTTGAGCGCGGCGTAGGCGGCCTTGATCTCGTCCAGTCCCTTGACCTCCTCGACGCCGATATTGAGGAGGCCGACGGCAGGTCGCTCCATGCCGAACAAGGCCCGGGCCATGGCCGCGCCCATCAAAGCAAATTCGACGAGCTGGCGGGCGTCGGCGCCGACATTGGCGCCGACATCGAGCACGATGCACTCGCTCTCCACCGTGGGCCAAAGCACGGCGATCGCCGGGCGGTCGACACCTTTGATGGTCTTCAGACAGAACTTGGCCATGGCCATCAGCGCGCCCGTGTTGCCGGCGGATACCACGGCATCAGCGCGACCGTCCCGCACCGCCTCGAGGCTGAGCCACATGCTTGAGTGCCTGCGTCCCTTGCGCAGCGCCTGACTGGGCTTCGCATCCATGGCGACCGCCACGTCGGTATGAAGGATCTCGGTCTTGGCGGCGAGTGCCGCATGGTGGGCGAGCTCCGCTTCGATGCGGGGAGCGTCGCCCACGAGCAGGAAGCGCGTGTCAGGATGGCGGACGAGCGCGATCGCCGCGCCTGCGACGATCACGGTTGGTCCATGGTCGCCGCCCATGGCGTCGAGCGCTATGGTGACTGGAGCAGCCATGCGACGTTGCCGTGCCGAAAGGAAAGACGTTGCTGTTCACGGCCTAAACGGCCGTAAGAGCCCCCTGAAGTGGCCCCGAACATACCCAAATGGGACTGAGTGACAACCTGAATTTCACGAGGCGAAATGCCGCCGATTGCCGCTATTTCAGGCGCTTGAGCGCCGCGAAGGGACTCTCTGCCGGCTCGGCGTTGGTCTCTGACGATCCCTCCGACCATTCGAAGCTCACCCCTTCGCGCTTCGGGTATGGATCGAGCGCAGTGGCGAGCGTCTCGTAGATGACAGGCCCAAGATCGATCTTGTTATCGACGATGGGCTCTGGCCAATCGAGCGTGCCGTAGCTTACCGCTTCGTCGACGGCGCGGTCTTCGATCAAATGCAACGGCCAGAATTCGATCTCCACCGGGACCGCAAGCGTGCTCGCCACGGGCTTGAGCGAAACGACGCAGGTTTGCGTCACAGACGCCGCGAGTGTGCCTTGCAAGGCAAGGCGGCCTTGTCCCCGCCGGTGGACGAGAAAGGCGAAGCTCAGGCGATCGAGAGCGATGAGATCGAGCAGGGAGGCAATGGCCTCGCGCCCGGACCCATTGACCTCGATCAAGTGCCCTTCCCCGTCCTTGAGCTCATCGACGCGTAGCGTCCGGGCAAGCGGCGGAGGGTGAATCTTCTGCGCCGGCTCCGCGGTCTTGGGCATTTTGCTCATCCGTTCTCAAGTCACTTCCGGGAATTCGAGCACGCCTCTTTGCAAGGACGCGAAGGGCTGCCGCTCGAGCGCATTGACACAAACAGTTAGATAGGAAGCCAACGCCTTGCTGCTAAGCTCCTTATTGCCTGTCTCACCCGGCAGGGCGCCCCTAATGGCATCGGCAAAGGAAGATTTGGCTGAGACGAAGGCGGTCTCGTAGCCGAGAAGCAGGCTCTGGCTCGAGGCGGCAAGGCCCCGCATGGACTTCGGGATGCGGATATCGCTCACGCCAAGCTCTCTCAGCACCGTCTCCATATCCTGAGTGAAGAGGTCGATGAGTTCCTGCGCCAGCGCCCTCCCCTCGTCGCCTTCGCGCTTGAGGTGGTGGAGCACGGCGAACAGATGCAGCGCGAGAAGCGTGAAGCGGCCCTCCAGCGTGTCGGGAAGACAGGGAGCCGCGCCTGCGCCACAATCGCGCCATAGAGTTTTTCGGTGTTGCTGGGGCCGGAGCGCCAGCGCCTCAGGCGGTCTAGAGGGTTCAACTCAGGGGGAACTTCTCAGGGTTAGTTGGTGGTATTTTGCCGCTTGCTCTGGCGCGGCGCAATTGAGGGCGAATTCGGAAGTGCATCAAGACGAGTCGATCAGCTTCGCTGCAAAACGGCTGGCCATTGCCTGGCTCGCTACGGCGCTCCTTGGCGCGACCCTTGCCGGCTGCGGCGCCCAGATCGATCGCCATGGCCATGTCTTCATGGACGTCGACCTCGCCCAGATCCAGCCAGGTATGTCGAAGCAACAAGTCACGACCGCGCTCGGCTCGCCGGATACGACGAGCTCGATTGGAGGCGACGCCTACTACTACATTTCGACCACGCAAAAGTCCTACGCGTTCTTCAAGTCTTGGGAGATCGACCGCAAAGTCGTTGCGGTCTATTTCGACGGGCAAGCCACGGTGCAGAATGTCGCCCAATACGGTCTCAAGGACGGCATCGTGGTCAGATACGCGAAGGACGAGACGCCGGCGCGCGGCAAGGACCTCAACGTCCTCGAGCAGATCTTCGGCAACATCTCGCAACGCAAGATGTTCAAGGATCAACGGCAGATGCCTGGCGCGCCGGGCAGCATTCCCGGCACCGGCCCGTAAGTATTCCGCGCGCCCTGTCAGTGCGCGAGCACGGCGAGCAGCAAGAGCGCCACGATATTGGTGATCTTGATCATCGGGTTCACGGCGGGACCGGCAGTGTCCTTATAAGGATCGCCAACGGTGTCACCGGTCACCGCGGCCTTGTGCGCCTCCGAGCCCTTGCCGCCATAGTGGCCGTCCTCGATGTATTTCTTGGCGTTGTCCCAGGCGCCGCCGCCCGCGGTCATGGAGATGGCGACGAACAGGCCGGTGACGATCACCCCGAGCAGCATAGCGCCGAGCGCGGAGAAGGCTGCGCTCTTGCCGGCAATGGCGTTGACCACGAAGTAGAACACGACCGGCGTGAGCACTGGCAACAGCGACGGCACGATCATTTCCTTGATGGCGGCGCGGGTTAGAAGGTCGACGGCGCGCTTATAGTCCGGACGCTCGGTGCCCTTCATGATGCCAGGCTTTTCCTTGAACTGCCTGCGCACCTCCTCGACGATCGAGCTTGCGGCGCGCCCGACGGCGGTCATGGCGATGCCACCGAACAGGTAGGGAAGAAGCCCGCCAAGGAATAGGCCGACGACAACATAGGGATTCGACAGGGTGAAGATGGGGTCGACGCCCTGGAAATAGGAGAATTTGTCGGGATTGGCGGCGAAATATTTGAGGTCTTCGGTGTAGGCCGCAAACAGCACGAGCGCGCCCAAGCCGGCCGAGCCGATCGCGTATCCCTTGGTCACCGCCTTGGTGGTGTTGCCGACCGCGTCGAGCGCGTCGGTGGTCTTGCGGATCTCCTTCGGCATGCCGGACATCTCGGCGATGCCGCCGGCATTGTCGGTGACGGGACCGAAGGCGTCGAGCGCCACGATCATGCCGGCGAGCGCGAGCATGGTGGTGACGGCGATGGCGATACCGAACAGACCGGCAAGGCCATAGGCGATAATGATGCCGGCCATGATCACGAGCGCGGGCAGCGCCGTCGCCTCCATCGATACGGCAAGCCCTTGGATGACATTGGTGCCGTGGCCGGTGACGGAAGCTCGCGCGATCGACTGCACCGGACGGTAGTTGGTGCCGGTGTAATATTCGGTGATCACCACGATCAGCGCCGTAATTATCAAGCCAACCGCCCCGCAGAGAAACAGCGACTTGCCGGTGAAGGTGAGATTGCCAACAGTCATCACCGTGTCCATGCCGACGAGCAAAGAGGTGAGCGGCCAGAGCAGGATAAGGGAGAGCACGCCGGTGGCGAGCACGCCCTTGTAAAGCGCACCCATGATCGACTGGCTCTTGCCGAGGCGTACGAAGAAGGTGCCGATGATCGAGGTGATGACGCATAGCGCTCCGATGGCGAGCGGATAGAGCATCATCGGCATGACGTGGTCGCCTCCGGCAAAATAGATCGAGGCAAGGACCATGGTGGCGACCACTGTCACCACGTAGGTCTCGAACAAATCGGCGGCCATGCCGGCGCAGTCGCCGACATTGTCGCCGACGTTGTCGGCGATGGTCGCAGGATTGCGCGGATCGTCCTCCGGGATGCCGGCCTCGACCTTGCCGACAAGGTCGCCGCCGACATCGGCGCCCTTGGTGAAGATGCCGCCGCCGAGACGGGCGAAGATCGAGATCAGCGAGGCGCCGAAGCCGAGCGAGACCAATGCGTCGACCACCACGCGCGACGCGGGGTCGTAGCCGCAAATCGAGGTGAGGATGAGGAAATAGACGGAGACGCCGAGGAGAGCGAGGCCGGCCACGAGCAGTCCGGTGATGGCGCCAGCGCGGAAGGCGAGGCTCAAGCCGTCGCCGAGGCTCTTGGTCGCGGCCTGCGCCGTGCGCACATTGGCGCGCACCGATATGTTCATGCCGATATAGCCGGCGGCGCCAGAGAGCAGCGCGCCGATGGCAAAGCCGATGGCCTGCGGCAGGCCGAGCAGGAAGGCCAACGCCAGAAAGATGACGACGCCGACAATGGCGATCGTGGTGTATTGGCGGGCAAGATAGGCCGCCGCCCCTTCCTGAATCGCCGCCGCGATTTCCTGCATGCGCGCCGAGCCCGGATCGGAGGCGAGCACGGCGCGGGTGGTCTGCACGCCGTAGACAATGGAGAGCACTCCGCAGGCAATGATCAGCGTCAGCACTAAGGTCATAACGGAACTGTCCCCGTTCGTTAGGTTGAAATGACAGGAAATGGGGGAACGGCGTGCGGTACCGCTCAGGTAACGCTGCCTATCTCGCCCCCGGGCGTGAACCGGGGGGAAAATGCCAAAGTTGAGGCGGCGACGCAACAGAAGCCTAAGTCCTTGGGCACAGCCTGATTTGCGCAGATTGGCGCTAGAAATGAGTGAAGCCGGTGTGGTCCAGAGCGAGCGGGCGCTGCTTCCCGTCCAGGACCGTCACCTGGCTGTTGCCCGGCTCGACCTTGCCGATCTCCGTCACGGTGACCTTGTGCTCTTCAGCTTCCTTCGCGAAGGCGCTGGCGTGGGAGGCTTCCATTACGGCCACAATCTCATAGTCGTCGCCGGCGGTTAGGAGCTCTGCGAGCAGGGCCGGCGTTTTGGCGACCGCCTTGGCGGCAGCGGCCGACAGTGGCACAAGCGCTGCTTCGATGGTGGCGCCGACGCCAGAGGCCTTGCATAGTTTTCCGGTGTCGCCCACGAGCCCGTCCGAGACGTCGATCGCCGCCCGCGCACACTGACGCAGCGGCAGCATCAGCGCGTTCCGAGCCGAGGGGCGCCGATAGCGCCCGATGAGAAAGGCGCAGTCCTCCTTGGACAAACCCCACGCGGTGGCGAACCCCGGTTCTCGCAAGAGCCTCAGGCCGAGCGCGGCGTCGCCGATGGTGCCACTGACACAAAGCCTGTCTCCGGCCATAGCGCCCCGGCGCAACACAGCCTCCCCTTGCGGCAGCATCCCCAAGGCGGTGACGGTGATGCCAAGCGGCCCCGGCGTAGCCGAGGTATCGCCACCCACGAGATCGATGCCGGATTCGGCCTGGGCCTCGCCGAGTCCCGAGGCAAAAGCCTCGAGCCAGGCCGAGGGCGGCCGGTCCGGAAAAGCCAAGCTCAGCAGATAGACATGGGGCCTTGCGCCCTTGGCGGCGAGGTCGGAGAGGCTCGTGGCGAGCGCCTTGTAGCCGATCGTGTCGGGGGGATCGTCGGCGAGAAAGTGCACGCCGGCGATGACGGTGTCACAGGTGGCGACCAACTCCTGACCTTCGGGCACAGACAGCACCGCCGCGTCGTCGAGCAGGCCGAGGGCCGCGGGGTTGGTAGCGAGCGGCGCGAAATAGCGGGCGATGATGTCGAACTCGCCCTGGCCTTCGCCGCGTTTCACCTTGTTAGCCACCGCCGGAGCCTTGACGAGCGAATTCTTGAGGCCGTTCCTCATGGCCGAGCTTGTCGAGAATGCCGTTGACCACTTTCGGCTCCTCGCCTTCGAAGAAAGCATGCGCGAGGTCGACATATTCGGTGATCACCACGCGTGACGGCACGTCCTTGCGCATCAGCATCTCGTAGGCGCCGGCACGCAGGATGGCACGCAGGATCGAGTCGACGCGGTTGAGCCGCCAGCCCTCCGCCAGATGACGGTCGACGAGTGGATCGATGCGGCGCTGCTCGCGCACCACGCCTTCGACGATATCGCGAAAGAATTGCGTCTCTGCGTCGCAATACTGGCAGCCCTCGACCTCTTGCCCCAAACGATGGGCTTCGAACTCGGCGATGACGCGATTCAGGTCGATGGCAGTCATGTCCATCTGATAGAGTGCCTGCACGGCAGCGAGCCGCGCGGCAGTCCTCGCCTGGGTACTTAGTCCCGATAGTTTTTTTTGACCCTGACCGGACATCAGCGCCGGCTCGCCGAGGAGAAATGCTGCTCGAGCTGCATCAGCGCGAGGCAGGCACTAGCGGCATCGCCTCCCTTGTTCCGTCCGTCGACGCTCGCTCTGGCAAGTGCCTGCTCGCGGCTGTCGCAGGTGAGGATACCGTTGCCGAGCGGCACCGCGTGCTCGACGGCAAGGGCATGCAATCCGGCCGCGGACTCTCTCGCCACGATGTCGAAATGGCTCGTCTCGCCGCGGATCACGCAGCCAAGCGCAATACAGCCGCGATGGCGCCCGGCGCGGCCGACGAAACCGTTGGCAAGCGCGAGGCTGAGCGCAAGCGGGATCTCCAAAGAGCCCGGCACGGCGATCCGTTCATATTCGATACGGCGGCCTTCGAGCTCCTCGATGGCGCCGCGAGCGAGCTCATCGGCGATGTCCTCGTAGAAGCGGGACTCGATGATGAGCACTGAGCGCGGCGATTTGCGGCTCATGACGAGAGGCTCCGATGGCCGGCAACCTTCAGCCCATAACCTTCAAGCCCAACGATCTTGCGGGCAGGAGAATTGCTCAGAAGCACCATCTCGTGCACGCCGAGATCGAGCAGGATCTGCGCGCCGATGCCATATTCGATGAGGCGCTGCTGGCCGGTTTGCTCCGGCTTCTCCTCCTTGAGGCGGGAGGAAATGGCGTCCGGCTTGCTCTCGCGGATGAGCACGATCACGCCGTGGCCCTCTTGGCCGATGATGTCCATGGCCTTGTGCACCAGAGTGTCAGGATGGCCGCCAGCGCCGAGAATATCGTCCAAGGTGTTGGTGGCATGAACGCGCGCGAGCACCGGTCCGCCGCTTTGCACGTCGCCCTTGATCAGCGCCACGTGCTCGGCGGGATCGACCGTCGTGGCGTAGACCTTGAGTGCGAAGGTGCCGCCATGGGCGCTTTCGATCGTGGTCTCGGCGACGACCTTGACCAGATGATCGTAGCGGAGGCGGTAGGCGATCAGGTCGGCGATGGTGGCGATCTTGAGCCCATGACGCTGGGCGAAGGCGATGAGATCCGGCAACCGCGCCATGGTGCCGTCATCGTTCATGATCTCGCAGATGACACCGGCGGGGTAGAGCCCGGCGAGTCGCGCGATATCTACGGCGGCTTCGGTGTGGCCGGCGCGCACGAGCACGCCGCCATCCTTGGCCACGAGCGGAAATACGTGGCCTGGCGTCATGATGTCCCGATAGTCCTTGGTGGGATCGATGGCGACAGAGATGGTATGTGCCCGGTCATGCGCCGAGATGCCGGTGCTCACTCCTTCACGAGCTTCGATGGACACGGTGAAGGCGGTGGAGTGGCGCGCGCGGTTGGAGCGCGACATCAGCTCAAGATGCAGCTGCTTGGCGCGATCGGCGTTGAGCGACAGGCAGACGAGCCCACGGCCATGCTTGGTCATGAAGTTGATGGCGTCCGGCGTCGCCATCTGCGCCGGGATGACGAGGTCGCCCTCGTTCTCGCGCTCCTCGGCATCGACGAGAATGAACATGCGCCCGTTGCGGGCGTCTTCGATGACCTCCTCAATGGGGGACAGCGCCGGGTGATAGCTCTTGTGGCTCACGACATTCACGGGTCAACGATCCTGTTCCGAAATGGCGCGGCTGGCGACTAAGCGGCCAACCGCGATGCGCTCGACGTAACGGGCGAGCAAATCCACCTCAAGGTTTACCAGATCGCCAGGCCTCCGGTCTCCCCATGTCGTGCGCGTCAAGGTGTACGGGATGAGGTTCACCCCCAAGCGCGTGCCGTCCACCTCGTTTACCGTGAGCGAGACGCCGTTCAGCGCCACCGATCCCTTCTCCGCGATGAACTGGGCGAATTCAGCCGGAGCCTCAAGCACGACTCTGACGCTGTCTCCGTCAGGCTTCAGCTCCAGGATGCGGGCGAGCCCGTCAATGTGCCCGGTCATCAAATGGCCGCCAAGCTCCGAACCGAAGGACAGCGACCGCTCGAGATTGATGCGGGTGCCTTGCTTCCAACTGCCGAGCGTGGTGCGGGCGGCGGTTTCGTTGGAGACATCAATTTCGAATACGGCGGCGCCGTCGGCTCCTTCATTGATGCGGGTCACCGTGAGGCAGCAGCCATCGCAGGCGATGGATGCACCGAGTGCCAATCCTGCCGGATCGTAATGGCTCGCGATCTTAAGCTTCGTGCCGTCGCGGGCGGCGAGCGTGCCTATGTCGCTGACAATGCCGGTGAACATTTCCGCTGTCTCTGCCACCAAGTCATGCGGTCAGCCCCGAAGGTCCGCGCCTGGGTCTGCGTGAAATGGCCGCTATCGGTGAGACGATCAAGCCCTTCGCTCACGAAGGGAAGCAGGCCGTCGCTGCCCGCCGGTGTGGAGCCTTGGTAAATGACGGCCTCATCGACAAGGTCGCCATCGAGGAAGACGTGCGCGACAGAGGGGCCGCCTTCCACGAGAACGCGCGTGATGCCGCGCTTGGCAAGTTGATCCAACGCCTCCTTGATCGCCGGGAGGCCATGGGCGTCGATCGTCACCGGAATGATCTCGGCGCCAAGCTCCTGAAGGGCAGCGGCATTGGGCTCCATCTCATCGCGCGCGCAGATGAACCACACCGGCACCATCTCGTCCTCGAAGAGGCGCGCGTCGACGGGCGTGCGTAAGCGCCGGTCGAGGATAACCCGCACCGGCGAGCGGCACTCCATGCCGGGGAGCCGGCAAGTCAGGCTCGGATTGTCGGCCATGATGGTGCCGCGCCCGACCAGGATGGCGTCGGAGCGGGCGCGCAGGAGATGGGCGTGGGCGCGCGCGACGTCGCCGGTGATCCAAGTGGGAGCCCCGGCCTCGCCGCGCGGAACGCGGCCGTCGCTGCCAACGGCAAGCTTCAAGGTCACCGCAGGGCGCCCTTCCGTGACCCTGAGCACATGGCCGAGCGTCATCTCACAGGCCTCGTCGTGGAGGACGCCCTCGGTCACCTCGATGCCGGCAGCGCGCAGGCGGGCAAGACCGTGGCCCGCGGTGCGGGGGTCAGGATCACCCAAGGCGACAACCACACGCGCCGGGGCGGCGGCGGCGATGGTATCGACACAGGCCGCCCCCCTGCCCTCATGAGCGCAAGGCTCGAGCGTCACATAGAGCGTTGCGTCGGCGGCGGAGCGTCCGCCTCTCTGCAACGCGACCGCCTCGGCATGGGGACGACCGCCGGGGGCTGTGACCCCACGTCCGACGATCTCGCCCGTCGCGCCGACTACCACGCAGCCCACGGACGGGTTCGGCCAAGTGGTGCCAAGGCCGCGTCTCGCAAGCGTCAAGGCTTGCGCCATATGGTCTTCGTCGCTCGCGCTCATGTTCGGTTTATGGGTTCGACGCTAATCGTCGGCGGACGCGGTCTCATCGGCGGTCTCGCCGCCGGCAAGCTCGCCGAGCAGGGCCTCGAAGTCCTTGGCCTCACGGAAATTCTTGTACACCGACGCAAAGCGCACATAGGCCACATCGTCGAGCGCCTTCAGCGCTTCCATCACCAATCTGCCGATCGTCTGCGACTGGATGTCGTTCTCGCCCATGTTTTCGAGGCGCCGCACGATGCCGCTCACCATGCGCTCGACGCGCTCGGGATCCACCGGGCGCTTGCGCAACGCGATTTGCACCGAGCGCATCAGCTTGTCGCGGTCGAACGGCATGCGCCGGCCGTTCCGCTTGACAACGGTCAGCTCGCGGAGCTGCACCCGCTCGAAGGTGGTGAAGCGGCCGCCGCAATCGGAGCAGACGCGGCGGCGCCTGATGGTGGTGTGATCCTCGCTAGGCCGCGAGTCCTTCACCTGCGTGTTGGTGCTGCCGCAATAGGGGCACCGCATGGGCTACCGCCCTTCCCTGTTTCACCCTCACGCCGACTGCTACCGATAGATCGGAAAGCGCTCGCAAAGCGCGATCGCGCGCTTCTTCACGCTCGCCTCGACGACCGAATTGCCCTCATCGCCTTTGGCGGCAAGGCCGTCGAGCACCTCGATGATCATGTTGCCGATCGACCGGAACTCGGTGATGCCGAAGCCGCGTGTGGTCCCTGCCGGCGAGCCTAAGCGAATGCCCGAAGTGACCATTGGCTTCTCGGGGTCAAACGGCACGCCGTTCTTGTTGCAGGTGATATTGGCGCGGCCAAGCGCCACTTCGGCGGCCTTGCCGGTGAGCTTCTTAGGCCGAAGATCGACTAGCATCAGATGCGTATCGGTGCCGCCGGAGACGAGCGACACGCCGCCCTGGACGAGCGTCTGGCCAAGGGCCTTGGCATTATCGATGACCGACTGGATGTAGAGCTTGTAAGCCGGCGACAAGGCTTCCTTGAAGGCCACCGCCTTGGCGGCGATGATGTGCATCAGGGGGCCGCCCTGGAGGCCGGGGAAGACGGCAGAGTTGATCTTTTTGCCGATCTCCTCGTCGTTGGACACCACCATGCCGGCACGCGGGCCGCGCAGTGTCTTGTGGGTCGTGGTGGTGACCACATGGGCATGCGGCAGCGGGCTCGGATGGAGACCCGCGGCAACCAGCCCAGCAAAATGCGCCATGTCCACCATCAGATAGGCACCAACCGAATCGGCGATGGCGCGGAAGCGCGGGAAGTCGATGGCGCGCGGATAGGCGGAGCCGCCGGCGATGACCAGCGCGGGCTTGTGCTCCTTGGCCAGCCGCTCGACCTCGTCATAGTCGATGCGGTTGTCGTTCTTGGTCACGCCATATTGCACGGCATTGAACCACTTGCCGGACAGGTTCGGCGGGGCGCCATGGGTGAGGTGACCGCCGTGGGCGAGCGACATGCCGAGGACCGTGTCGCCCGGCTTGACCAACGCAAGCATCACCGACTGGTTGGCTTGCGAGCCCGAATGGGGCTGGACATTGGCGAAGGCGCAGTTGAACAGCCGCTTGGCGCGGTCGATGGCGAGCTGCTCGACCACGTCGACATACTGGCAGCCGCCGTAATAGCGCTTGCCCGGATAGCCTTCGGCATATTTGTTGGTGAGGAGAGTGCCGGCGGCGTCGAGCACGGCCTGCGAGACGATGTTCTCCGAGGCGATCAGCTCGATCTCATCCTGCTGGCGATGCAGTTCATTATCGATCGCCTGCGAAATCTCGGGATCTGCCTCTCGCAAATGCCTGGTGAAGAAAGCTGAATCGCGTGCCTCGGCACGCCTTGCATCACTTGCCGACATCGCCATCACTCCTCGGAACTTAAAAGCGCTTCCCACCCTGCCGGTGGATTTTCCCCGCAGATCCGCTCCGCCAAGGCGAGGTTCCACGGCATTTCGCTGCCCTTACCACATGTCGCGCGGGCACGCTAGCAACACCCTACAAATTGGGCGAAAGACGAAACTCTCGTCCGGTGGCCTATTGGTAATGCCAGCGGCTAATAGGCCGATGCGGTCTCGGCGGCGCCGTCGTGGTTGTAGATGTCCGGGCGGAAGTTCACCACGCCGTCCGGCGTGGCCCAGGCGCTCACATAAACGAAGTAGACCGGGATCGGCTTTGCAAGCTTGACGTCAATCTGCTCGGTGGTGTGCTGCATGGCAAGCACCCGATCCATCGGCCAACCCGGCGTGTCGCGCAGGATCCAGCCCACCAGGGTCTCAATCTTGTTCACCCGCACGCAGCCAGAGCTTTCGAACCTGACATTGCGGCCGAACAAGCTCTTGAGCGGCGTGTCATGCATGTACACAGAGTCTTTGTTCGGGAAGTTGATCTTCACGAAGCCAAGCGAATTCTCCTCCCAGGGCAACTGGCGGTAGTTATAGCCGTAGACCGCGTCGCCGAACCAGTTGATGGAGTGCGAGTCGAGCGGCGCGCCGGATGCGTCGAAGGCTTCCATGTGATAGGCGGCGAGCATGTCCTGGCCACGCTGTGCAAACTCGCGGGCCTTGGGCACCAGGTCCTTGTAGACGATGCTGCGCGGCACGTACCAATAGGGATTGAAGTTGATCTCCTGGATCTTGCTCGAGAGCTCGGGCGTCTGCCGCTCGAATTTGCCGACGACGGCGGCATGACGCTGGGCCACTTGCCCGTTTTCGACCGCTTCAACCTGCGCGGCGGGAATGTTGACCGTGACATAGCGGCTGGCGGCCGCCGGTGCCAAGGTCTGCAGCCGCTTGAGATTGGCCTGGAGCTGAAGCAGCCGGACGCTGGCCGGCACGTTCATCACGTCAATGGTGGCGCGGTCAATGGTGCCGGTTGGCGGAAGCGCGTGGCGCGACTGAAATCTGCGCACGGCCTGGGTCAGGGCCTCATCGTAGTCGTCGGGAACGCTGTGGCCGACGAGATCGCCGCTAATTTCAAGCCGGCGATGCAGGATCTCGACCGGCTGGCCGGTGGATCCCGGGTGCATGGCATAAGCGGGCACCGTCGGCCAGCCGCCTTGCGCCACGATGGTCTGGTAACGCTGGATAGCGGCTTTGGTCGCGTCAATGTTGCGGGTCGACAGCGTCGGCGTGCCAAGCGCGGGGTTGGTGATCCATTGCCGCGTGGCCTCGGTTCCCTCTTCGGGAGGCAGCTCGTCGCCATGGAAGGCACCAGACTGCGGAGCCCGAGGCTGCGCAGGTTGAAACAGTCCACCGCCCTTGTTGCCAAAAATCCCGCCATTGGGCGGCGACTGCTGCTGATAGCCATCGTCGGCGTTCTGGTTCCGGCCGCCGAGCCAGGAGAAGAGGCCGGCTTTGGCGGGGCTGCTGGCAACGAGGAGCCAAGGCGCAACGGCCAGGGTCACGCAGACCGCGCCCGCCCTTGCAAAGCGCATCGATGTCGCCATCTGCCGCTCCCGTCTTGCGCGGCGTCGCGCCTCTATTCAGCTATAGGCGCTTTGCCCCTTGTTACTCTCCACGAGAGCAAGCAACGCCCCACCTCCGTCGATTGGCAAGTCGCTCGGAAGTTCCAGCGATCAACCGAACGAATGGCTTCGAGGACAACGGGTAAGGACGATGATTCCCCTCTGCAGCTGAATCCCTCAACTGCACGCTAAACATGCGGCAGGGAGGGCCCTCGTTCAAGGGGTAAACGCAGAATCGGGCCTTTTTGAGCTTGTCCGGCCAAGAAAACCAAACCCCGCTGAGGGTTTCACCGGGGCTGAGACAAGACCTTTGCTGCGAACAGCGGCTAGAGCTGATAGCGGATCTGATCCGTCCAGAACCGCTCGAGCCGGATCAGGAACTTGTTGAGGGTCTCGAGATCGCTGCTATCAACGCCGCCAACCTGTTGCAAGGACTTGAGCTGGCGCTGATAGAGCGCGCTCACCACTTTTGAGACATCCTGCCCCTTGTCGGCAAGGCGAACCCGTACGGAGCGCCGATCGGTGTTCGAGCGCTGGTGGTTGATGTAGCCGGACTCAACCAGCTTCTTCAAATTGTAGGAGACGTTCGACCCGAGATAGTAGCCGCGGCTGGTCAATTCTCCGGCGGTCAGCTCGGCATCGCCGATATTGTACAAAAGCAAGGCCTGTACGCTGTTCACATCGGAACGGCCCAGCCGTTCGAACTCATCCTTGATGACGTCCAGTAGCAACCGATGCAGCCGCTCGATGAGCTTCAAGGATACCAAGTAGCGGCCCTTGAGATCTTCTGGCTGCGCTGTACTCGTAGTCCCTATATTCAGGGCCACACTCATCGCCTACCCTCGTTAGTTGTTGTTAATCCCCAACTTAACGAGAACTATAGAGATGTCTACCTAAAATCCGCTTAATGAGGACGCTTAAGATTGCGTGAAATACTAATATTAAGTTTCGATTATTTGTCTGTATGTGACGTCCAGACCCCTCGCGTCTCCAGGAGAAGTTCGCGTTCCGGCGGCGTCGCAAACATCTGCTCAATTTCGGCATCGTCGACATCGGAGAGCGTTTCCGGTCTCCAGCGGGGCTCGCTGCCTTTCCCTACGATTCTGGACTTGATGCCCTCGCGGTAGTCGGGGCGCTCGATCAGCTGCGAGGCGAGGCGAAATTCGAGCCGCAGCGCATCGGCGAGGCCAAGCGTCCTGCCTCGCCGCATCTGCGCGAAGGCGACTTTCAGCGAAGTTGGCGATTTCTTGCGGATCTCGGCCGCGGTCACCTTGGCCCAGGCTTCATCCTGACCTTGCTCCTCGTCGAGGCGCTCCAGAATTGCCTCTACCGACGATGCGCCGAAGATGCGGGTGATCGCAGGGATCAATCTGACGAGCTCGCCCTCCCCAGGATCGCGATGGAGCCCGTCGAGCAGACGATCAATGGGATGGTTATCGCTCAACGCGTCCTTGATGACGTGGAAATGCGCGGCCGGAATGTAGTGGCTGATGAGGCGGAGACGATAGGCATCGGCGGGGCCGATGGCGCGGCCGGTGAGCGCGAGATAAAGCCCGATGTGGTTGTCGAGGCGGGAGAGAAAGTAGGTGCCGCCGATGTCTGGCAGGAACCCGATACCGACCTGGGGCATGGCCATCTTGTAGCCCTCGCCCGCCACGCAATGGGTGCCGTAGAGCGTGATGCCGACACCGCCGCCAATCAGGAGGCCATTGATAAGAGGCACGTTCGGCCTGATGAATTTTTCCAGCACCCAGACATGGGTGTAGGCCGCGCGATAGAATTCGCGGATGGTCTCGAACGCGCCCCGCTCGATCCAGTCATGCAGAATCCTGAGATCGCCGCCGCTCGAGAACACTGTGGGATGCGCGGACTCCATCACCACGCCATAGATGTGCGGGTTGGGCGCCCAGAGCCTGTATTGCGCGCTCAGAGCGTCGAACATTTCGAGGCTCAGCGCGTTAAGCCGTGAGGGCCGGTTCAAAGTAACGACGCCCGCGCGGTCTTGCTCACGAAACTCGATGTGGAGCGGCTCGCCCACAGTGAGATGTTGCCCTTGGTAGAATTTCGTGTATGCCCCCTGAGGGGCGCCCGCGGGCAGCTAGCATTCAATCCTGGAAACCACAAGCCAACGGCTCTTGGATCGTACCGGAATGAGGCTTCCAATCCTTGCCTTTATTGTGCTTTGCGCCTGCACGCCGCTCATCGCATTGGCTAGGACTTCCGCAGGACCACCCTTGCCGGAGCGCAATCCCCTCATCGCCATCGCGCAAGCCGACGCCGTTCCACCCTTGCCGGAGCGCAATCCCATGCGGCCCACCGCGCCAGCTCCGGCGAAGCCAGTGGAGGCAAAGCCGGTGCCTCCTGGCGAGCAACCGACCGTGCAGTGGACCGAGGTGGAGATCGAAGCCGCGAAAGCAAAATGCAAGGAGCTGCTCACCGGAGATCCGCTCGACTACGACATGCTGCCGCCGATCAAGGAAGGCATTTGCGGGACGCCGGCGCCGGTCCTGCTGCGTGCGGTTGGCACCGACCCCAAAGTGGTGATCAATCCGCCGGCAACACTCAGCTGCCCGATGGCGGTTGTGCTCGGTGAGTGGTTGCGCGAAACCGTCCAGCCCGAGGCCAAGAAGCTGTTCGGTTCGACCGTGGTGAAGATCCAAAACGCCAGCTCCTATGTCTGTCGCAATCGCTACGGCGGCGCCAACACCCCGTTGAGCGAGCATGCGCTGGCCAATGCGTTCGACGTGTCGGAATTCGTGCTCGCCAACGGCGAGCGCATCACAATTCTGGACGACTGGCCGAAAACCTTAGAGCCTCCCTCTGCGCCTGCTGATAGTTCGTCGTCCGGCACAGTGGCGGGGAACGTCGCGTCGAAGCCCGGGCCAGCCGACACGGCGAAAGGTGCCACCACCAAGACCAGCGCCGTCACCACTGCGAAGGTCGAACCAGCAGCGGCGCCGTCACCGCCACCCGCTGCGGCCGAGCCGGAGCAAGACCCCAAAGCCCAATTCGTGCTCTATTTGCATGAGGACGCTTGCCGCCGTTTTGGCACCGTGCTCGGGCCGGAGGCCAACGCCGCGCACAAGAACCATTTCCACCTCGACATGAAGACGCGAAAGAAGAGCTTCTGCGAATAAGCGTTCGCCTCATCGCAACCATAAGGCCTTGAGTTGCTGGCCCGTGGCGAC
>DASZGQ010000061.1:0-3670 GCA_035938735.1 Methyloceanibacter sp. | reverse complement strand
CGCCAAGAACTGGGCCACGGCCTACGACTTCGCTGCGGTGCGTTATGGATTGATCAAGCGCCAGGAGGTCGAGACCGAGCGGTCGCAGCCCATGCAATGCTTCGTGTTCAATCTCCGCCGCCCGCAATTCCAAGACCGCCGCGTGCGCCAGGCGTTTGCGCTCGCCTTCGACTTCGAATGGGCAAACAAGAATCTGTTCTTCGGCCAATATGCCCGCGTCGCCAGCTACTTCCAGGGCAGCGAGCTCGCCGCACCCTCCGAGCTGCCGCAAGGCCGCGAGCTCGAAATCCTCAATGAGGTGAAGGATCAGATGCCGCCGGAAGTGTTCACCGCCGTGCATACCAATCCGGTGAACAACAGCCCTGATGATTTGCGCGGGAATTTGCGCAAAGCCGTGCAGCTTCTCAAAGATGCTGGCTACGAGGTGAAGGACGGCGTGCTCGTCAACACCAAGACCGGGCAGCAGCTTACCGTTGAGTTCCTGCTCGTGTCGCCGCTGTTCGAGCGCATCGTGCAGCCTTATATCGACAATCTACAGCGGCTCGGCATCAAGGCGACTTTGCGCATGGTGGACAGCGCGCAATATACGCGCCGCCTCAATGTCTTCGACTATGACATCGTGGTCGGTAATTTCGCCCAGTCGGACTCTCCGGGGAACGAGCAGCGGGACTTCTGGGGCTCGGAGGCCGCGGGCCGCGAGGGCAGCCAGAATCTGATCGGGATCAAGGACCCTGCCATCGACAAGCTGGTGGACCACGTGATCTTCGCCAAGAGCCGCGAAGAGCTGGTGGCGGCTACAAACGCGCTCGACCGGGTGCTGTTGTGGAACGATTTTGTCGTGCCGCAATGGTTCTCGCCGAAGGTGCGCATCGCCTATTGGAACCGCTATGGCCAGCCCGCGAAACTGCCGGGTCTCACGCCGGGCTTCATGCAGGTCTGGTGGTTCGACAAGGAGCTTGCCGCCGACCTGCCAGGAGGTTCGAAACCTTGAGTGCGCGGGCGCCGCTACGCGCGCTCGCCGCCGGGAGGCTGGTCCTCGGCGCCCTTCTCGCTACGGTCTGGTCTGCGCGTGCGTCCGAACCCAAGCACGGACTTTCGGCCTTTGGCGATCTCGCCTACCCGGCGGACTTCCAGCATTTCAACTATGTGAACCCCGACGCACCCAAGGGAGGCACCTTCTCGCTGATCGGCTGGGGCGGCGTCACCACCTTCGACAGCCTCAACAACTACATCCTCAAGGGCGACGCGGCGCAGGGACTCGAGCTTCTATTCGACACGCTGATGACGCGCGCGGCGGACGAGCCTGACGCGGTCTATGGCCTGGTCGCGTCGGGCGCTGAGATTGCTGATGACGACATGTCGGTGACCTTCAAGCTCAGGACGGAAGCAAGGTTCAGTGACGGCAGCCCCCTCACCGCCGACGACGTTGTGTTCTCCTTCGAGGCGCTGAAGACCAAAGGTCATCCGATTTATGCGCAATCGCTCGCCGACGTAGTCAAGGCCGAGGCGCTCGATCCCCGCACCGTGCGCTACACGTTCAAAGGTTCGCTCGTGCGCGACCTGCCACTCACCGTGGCAGAGCTCCCGATCTTCTCCAAGGCTTACTACGCGACCCACGATTTCGCCCAGACGACGCTCGACCCGCCGCTCGGCTCAGGCCCCTATGTAATTGGCGATGTCAAACAGGGGCGCACCATCTCGTATAAGCGCGATCCGAACTATTGGGCCAAGGATCTCCCGGTCAGTCGCGGCCGCTGGAACTTCGATGAGATTCGCTTCGAATATTTCCGCGACCGCACCGCCGGCATGGAGGGCTTCAAGGCCGGCGCTTACGATTTCCGCGAGGAGTTCACCTCCAAGGTCTGGGCCACTGAATACGACTTCCCGGCGATCCGCGACGGCAAGGTGAAGAAGGAAGTCCTGCCCGACGAGACGCCATCCGGCACGCAGGGCTTCTTCCTCAATACTAGACGCGAGCAGCTGAAGGACCCGCTGGTCCGGCAGGCGCTCGATCTCGCCTTTGATTTCGAATGGACCAACCGCAATCTGTTCTACTCGCTCTACACACGCACCCAGAGCTATTTCGAGAATTCGAGCATGAAGGCTGACGGCGAGCCGTCAGCGGCTGAGAAAAGCTTGCTCGAGGGCCTTGGGCAGCCGGTTTCGCCGGAGGCGCTTCGGCCCGCCTACCTGCCGCCCGAGACTGATGGTTCGGGCAACAATCGCGACAAGCTTCAGGAGGCCGTCAAGCTTCTCGATCAGGCGGGCTGGACCATGAAGAACGGCGTGCGGGTGAATGCTCAAGGAGAGCCGCTGAAGCTCGAGATCCTCAATTTCGAGCCGGCTTTCGAGCGGGTCACTGTGTCATTCGTCAAGAACCTGCAACTACTTGGCATCGACGCCTCGATGCGCATGGTCGATCCAGCCCAGTATCAGCGCCGGCTGAAGAGCTTCGATTTCGACATCACCACCGAGCGTTATCAAATGCGCAACACGCCGGGCGTGGAGCTCCGCAGCTATTTCGGGTCCGACGCTGCCAAAATGGATGGGTCGCTCAATCTCGCCGGCATCAATGACCCTGCAGTCGACGCCTTAGTCGAGCGGGTGATCGCCGCGAAGAATCGCGACCAGCTAGAGACCGCGGCCCGCGCGCTGGACCGCGTACTCAGGGCTGGACACTATTGGGTGCCGCATTGGTACAAGGCGTCGAACAGCATCGCTTATTGGGACAAGTTCTCGCGCCCGGAAACCAAGCCTCGCTTCGACCGCGGCATCCTCGACACCTGGTGGTATGACGGCACCAAGGCCGCCAAGCTGTCGGCAGCCGCCGCGACCACAACTGACGCGAGGGACGCCGAGACGCCGAGGGGCGGGTCGTCGAAGCTCTGGCTCATCTTGGGCGTGCTCGTGTTCGGTCTGGCAGGGTTTGCGCTGATCCGATTCCGCCGTAAAACATGATCGTCGAGCAAGCTGCGGCATACCGACTTCTCTCCCTCGTGGGAGGGTGGTATCAGCAGCCGAAAGCTGCGAAAATCCTCGCGAATCTAAACAAAAGAGGGCCTTGGCTGGTACCCGCATGACTGCCTACATCCTGCGCCGGGTTCTTCTCATCGTGCCGACCATGATCGGCATCATGCTTGTGACCTTCGTCATTGTGCAGTTTGCCCCCGGCGGACCGGTCGAGCGGCTGATTGCACAGCTCAGCGGCACTGATGTCGGCGCTACGGCGAGGTTCAGCGGCGGGGGCGGCGAGGTTGGCCTCGGCCGCCCTCCCGGAGCCACTCCAGGGGACGTGTCGGCACCTTCTAAATATCGCGGCGCGCAGGGTCTCGATCCGGAGTTCATCAAGAGCCTCGAGAAGCAGTTCGGCTTCGACAAGCCGGCCTATGAGCGGTTCCTGATGCTGATGTGGAACTATCTCCGCTTCGATTTCGGTGAAAGCTATTTCCGCGACGCGAGCGTGCTGAAGCTGATCGGCGAGCGACTGCCGGTGTCGATCTCGCTTGGAATTTGGATGACGCTCATCTCCTACGCCATCTCGATCCCGCTCGGCATTCGCAAAGCGGTGACGGACGGCTCGCGTTTCGACACTTGGACTTCGGCGATCATCATCGTCGGCTACGCCATCCCGAGTTTCCTGTTTGCGATCCTATTGATCGTTCTCTTCTGC
>DASZGQ010000060.1:0-19700 GCA_035938735.1 Methyloceanibacter sp. | reverse complement strand
AGAAAAATAAAATTGACCTAGATTATTAATGGCACATCCCTTGTGTTTTTGCCAATTAGGGACCACATTTTATATTTAGCGACCAAATTTTATATGTAGTTCCGGCGCTGATCATGCAGATTTTTTGTCGCATTATTTGATGGGCGTCACTCTTCGTCAGCAATCGCCGCAAATTGGCGAGCCAGTTTTGTAAGGTTTTGTAGCCATGACCACGTTTGATTACAAAGCAGAGGCCGAACTTTTCCCCGCCAGGAATTGGAGATCCAAATCCCGCGGAGTTGCCTATAAGCGCTTCACGCGCGCCGCGGACGCGATTCGCTTTGCCATCGAAGAGCTTCCTCCCGAGTTGCTCTTGGGCGCCTATCTCGAAGTGGACGAGGAGAGGTTTGACGGCAGCGCAATTCGTCGCCTGTATGAGAGCCTCGACTATCCTCTGCCGCGTTCAGCCGCGAAGCTCGTACGGAAAGCAAGTCGATGAAGAGCATGCAAACCTATGTCGCAGAGATCAACGGACGGGCGGTCTTCGCCTTTCGCTCGGTCGATGCGTCATGTGCACAAGCCTGGCTCGACATCCATGGCCTCATGCGCCGCATGCTTGAACAGCTGCAAAGCGACGGCCGGGCCATCTGCGACGGGCGCTCGGCGATCGTAGCACGCAAGGCGACGTCGGATGAATCGGCGACCTGGACACAATCATGTGGTCGGGCTATCGGTGCGGAACACCTCGATGAGCCGGACAACATCACGGTTTGGCTGATCCCCAATCCCACCGAGCCGAGCTGACTTCCGGCAAAAGGCCGCGAACACGCATAGCAAGCGTGACGACATGAGGCCGAGCCTTTTTTCTGGTCGCATTTTTGCGAGGTGTGCGTGAGCTCCGCGTCACAGGGAACGCCGTTACTCAGGTCACCCACGCACCTTGGCGACCCTGCGCTCTTTCTTCTCTATCGTCGAGCCTTTTCGAGCGCTGCTCAGGGCCGGCGCTCGCGTCGAGCGAGCGGATTCTTGTCACTAAATCGGGTTTGTTGACTGCGCTTTGTGTCTGAATTCAACCCCTAGGGAAAAATGAACCGCATCGACGTGACAAGATGTAAGTCTCCGAGTGAGTGGCATCGATATTTGCTTTTGCTGTGGACCGTAGCGCCGATGCTCCTTTCGCAACCGGGCTTGGCCGAGGATCGTACGCTTCCCACTCAAGCCGGGGTGATCAAAGTCGAGACCATTGCCAAGGGGCTCCACAATCCATGGGGTCTTGCCTTTCTTCCTGATGGGCAGATGCTGGTGACCGAGCGGCCAGGCACGCTCCGGCTCGTGTCGAAGGACGGCACGATCTCGAAGCCGCTCTCAGGCGTGCCCGAAGTCTTTGCCGAGGGGCAGGGCGGATTGCTCGATGGCGCGATCGACCCTGACTTCAAATCGAATCGCCTGGTCTATCTCTCCTATTCCGAGCCAGGCGAGGGCGGGGCCTCGACCGCGGTGGCGCGCGGAAAACTCGGCGAGACCGGTCTCAGCGATGTTGAGGTCATCTTTCGACAGGAGCCAAAGGTGGGAGGAGGCAACCATTTCGGCTCGCGCCTCGTCTTCGCCCCTGACGGTACGCTCTTCATCACGCTTGGCGAGCGCTTCACCTTTGAGCGCGCCCAGGACTTGTCCAACGACCTCGGCAAGATCGTGCGCATCAATCCCGATGGATCGGTACCCAAGGACAATCCCTTCGTCGGCCGCAGTGACGCGCGTCCCGAAATCTGGTCCTACGGACACCGCAACGCGCAAGGCGGAGCCATCAATCCCGAGACCGGCAAGCTGTGGGAGGATGAATTCGGCCCGATGGGCGGCGATGAGCTAAACATCCCCCAAGCCGGCAAGAATTACGGCTGGCCGATAGTGAGCTGGGGTTCCCACTATGACGGCCGCAAGATTCCCGAGCCGCCGACTCATCCGGAATACGCCGACGCCATCTATCACTGGAACCCGGTGATCTCGCCGTCGGGCATCACCTTCTATACCGCCGACGCCATTCCCGCCTGGAAGGGCAATCTCCTCATCGGCGGTTTATCCTCGCAGGCAATCGTTCGCCTCACGCTGGACGGCGAGAAGGTTACCGCGGAGGAGCGGATCCCCATGGGGGCGCGGATACGCGATGTGGTGCAAGGCCCTGACGGCTCGGTTTTTGCGCTCACCGACGAGTATGACGGCAAGATCCTGCGGCTCACGCTCGAAAATTCGCCCAAATGACGCGCCAGTCGTAAGATTGACCCCGCTACGCCAGGCCGTGAATTTGCCTTTGCGGGAAATGAGGCCTGCGCGCACTAGAACCAAGGGTGGCGTCCACGAGTTCCGCCTCGCCATATAGACCCCTCGTCGCGTTGACCGGAGCCACCGGCTTCATCGGCCAGCACCTGTTGCGGAAGCTGCCGATGCGCGGCTACCGCTTGCGCGTGCTGCTGCGGCGGCCAAGTGCCACGCCGATCGAATGCGCGAGCGCGTTGATCGGCGACCTGGCCCGCCCGCACAATATGTCGGAGGCGCTGGCCGAAGTCGATGCGGTGATCCACTCCGCTGGCGTCGCCCAAACCATGTCCGGCGTGCCGGAGGACGACTATCGCCTGCTCAACACCGAGGCCACCATCAAGCTTGCCCGCGCGGCGGAAAGGGCCGGCGTGCGCCGCTTCGTGTTTCTCTCCTCGATCCGCGCCCAATGCGGCTCGACATCCGACGACGTGCTTCATGAGGCTCTCGAGCCGCATCCGACCGACGCCTATGGCCGGTCCAAGCTCGCCGCCGAGCAGGGCCTTGCCGAGACTAAACTCGACTGGGTCGCGCTCCGGCTCGTGCTCGTCTATGGCCCTGGTGTCCAGGGCAATATGGCGCGGCTTGCCGAGCTTGCGCGCTCGCCATATCCGCTGCCGCTTGCGAGCCTCAAGGCGAAGCGCTCTCTGCTTGCGCTCGACAACCTGGTGGACGCGGTCGCCAAGGTTCTCGATGCGCCGGGTGAGCTTAAACGTCCCTTCATCGTCGCCGATCCCGAGCCGCTCACTGTGGGCGAGATGATCATGGCCATGCGCCATGGCCTTGGGCGGCGCGGAGGGCTATTCCCGGTGCCGACCCCGGTTCTGAAAGCTGCACTGCAGGCCCTTGGACATGCCGAGACCTATCGTCTGTTCGCCGGCTCCTTGGTTGCCGACAGCTCGGCGCTTGCTGAAGTCAATTGGGCTCCGAGCACCAGCACGCGAGCAGGGCTCACGGCCCTGATGCAAGGGGCCAAAGAACGGCGCGTCGCATGACCCTAAAACTGCCGCTCCGGCGCCGCGAATTTCTGCAAGGAGCCGCCGCGCTCGCCGTGCTATCGAGTGCCGCGGGCCCATCGCGAGCGGGAGGCGCGGCGGAAGTGCGCACGGGGCGTGAGGGAATGGCCAAGGACATCGTGATGCTGCATGGCGCGTCTGCCGGCGGCTGGTGCTTCGACAAATTTCGCGCGGTGTTCGAGCGCCTTGACTGGAAGGTCCACACACCAGACCTGATCGGCCATGGCAAGGACAAGGCCGGAGCGGACCAGAAGCTTGTGGGCATTGGCCTCGCCGACTATCGCGCCGAGTTCGCCGCCTTCCTCGCCACCCTCCCTCCACAGCCGGTACTGCTCGGTCATTCCATGGGCGCGGTGCTCGCCCAGCAACTCGCGGCGTCGGATTCAGCGCGCGCGCTGATTCTGGTGAGCCCGGCGCCGCGTGCCGGCATCCTTCCGACGAGCGACAGCGAGAAGGATCTCTCGCAGAGCCTGATGGGAATCGCCTCGTTCTGGAAGACGGTGATTAACCCCGATTTTGACCTAGCCTGTTTCTATTCGCTGAACCGCGTGCCCAAGGATCAGCAGCGCGTCGTTTTCGATCGGTTCGGACCCGAATCCGGACTTGCCTATTTCCAGATGTTCTTTTGGATGCTCAACAAGACTCTCGCCGCCGCGGTCGATACCAATGCAGTGCGCTGCCCAGTTCTCTGCCTCTCCGGCACCGAGGACAATCTTGTGTCGCTCCAGACTGTGCGCGCCACAGCCTTGCCATATCGCGATGCGCAATTCTGGGAATTGCCTGGCCACGGGCACATGCTGCCCGTCGAGCCCGGTGCCGAAGATATTGCCCGCCGCATCGAAAGCTGGATCCCCGCTTAAAGACTTGCACCATTTATCCGATCAGGTGATTTCGTGAGCGACCGCCAACTCATGCAGCCGATCATTTCCGTCTCTGACCTTTCCAAGACCTACGCCTCCGGCTACGACGCGCTGAAGAGCGTCAATCTGGAGATCAGGAAGGGCGAGATCTTCGCGCTGCTAGGGCCGAACGGTGCCGGCAAGACGACGCTGATCAACATCATTTGCGGCATCGTCACACCGTCCATCGGCAAGGTCTCGGTCGGTGGCCACGACATCATCTCCGACTACCGCGCCACCCGCTCGATGATCGGGCTCGTGCCACAGGAGCTGACCACCGACGCCTTCGAGACGGTGTGGGCGACGGTCTCCTTCAGCCGCGGCCTGTTCGGCAAGCAGGACAATCCCGCCCATATCGAAAAGGTGCTGAAGCAATTGTCGCTTTGGGACCGCCGGAACAGCAAGATCATGACGCTCTCCGGCGGCATGAAGCGCCGGGTGCTCATCGCCAAGGCGCTGTCACATGAACCGGAAATCCTCTTCCTCGACGAGCCGACCGCCGGCGTCGACGTCGAGCTTCGCCAGGACATGTGGCAGGTGGTGCGCTCGCTGCGCGCCTCGGGCGTCACCATCATCCTCACCACTCACTACATCGAAGAGGCTGAGGACATGGCCGACCGCATCGGCGTGATCTCCAAGGGCGAGATCATCCTCATCGAGAACAAATCCGAACTCATGCACAAGCTCGGTAAGAAGCAGCTGACGTTGCAGCTGCACCAGCAGCTCGAAAGCCTTCCGCCCGAGCTTGCCAAGCATAATCTTGCGCTCGAGTCCGACGGCCACGAGCTCGTCTATACCTACGATTCCCAAGGCGAACGCACCGGCATCACCGGGCTATTGCAGGACCTGAACCATGCAGGCGTCAGGTTCAAGGACCTGCAAACGACGCAAAGCTCGCTCGAGGACATCTTTGTCGATTTGGTAAGGCAGCGAAAATGAACTTCCCGGCGATCCGCGCAATTTACAAATTCGAGATGGCGCGCTGGCGGCGCACGCTGTGGCAAAGCGTCGTCTCGCCCGTGGTTTCGACCTCGCTCTATTTCGTGGTGTTCGGCGCTGCCATCGGCTCGCGCATCGCCGAGATCGAAGGCGTGACCTACGGCGCCTTCATCGTGCCCGGGCTGATCATGCTGATGCTGCTCACCCAGAGCGTGATGAACGCGTCGTTCGGCATCTATTTTCCACGATTTGCCGGCACCATCTACGAGATCCTGTCGGCGCCGATCTCCTATCTCGAGATCGTCATCGGCTATGTCGGCGCCGCGGCGACCAAGTCGATCATCATCGGCCTGATCATTCTCGCCACCGCAGGCTTCTTCGTGCCGATCCGCATCGAGCATCCGCTGTTCATGCTCGCCTTTCTCGTGCTGACGGCGGTTACCTTCAGCCTGTTCGGTTTCGTGCTCGGCATCTGGGCTGATGGCTTCGAACGGCTGCAGATCGTGCCGCTGCTCATCATCACGCCGCTCACCTTCCTCGGCGGCACCTTCTATTCCATCCACGTGCTGCCGCCATTCTGGCAGAAGGTGACGCTGTTCAACCCCGTGGTCTATCTCGTCAGCGGCTTCCGCTGGAGCTTCTTCGGCATGGCCGATGTGAGCGTGGGGTTGAGCCTTGCCATGACGGTCCTGTTTCTGGTGATTTGCCTTACCGTGGTTTGGTGGATCTTCAAAACCGGCTACCGGCTGAAGAGCTAGGCAGAACGGCTAAAGAGGGCTACCCGCCGCCCCCTCGCTATGATTTTCTGCGCCAATGGCAACCGCCGCTTCGGGGCTATTCCACATGGATCACGGCACGATCGACCGCGTGGCCATGGGGCGCTTGGCGAAAGCCTTGGAGTTCACATCTGCGGGCCGGATCATCCGACCACCGTCGCGTTACGCGTGGCCGCGGAGAGTGGTTCTGCCCGCGATATCAAAGCCGCCCGCGCGCTTTTTCTGAGGCTGAAGCCGGATGATCGCAAGTCAGCCTTGGCCATGCTAGGAGATTGATCTGTCGGCGATATCCTGGCTGGAGCTGGCACTTCGGCACAGCGCCCGCCATCACAATGTTACCACCCCCTCTTTGAAGGCCCCACCCGATCCCCTATACTCAAAATGAGAATAGTTGGGGGCCGGCCTTGCGCCGGATGTTTTACCGTCCTATTTATACTCAGTATGAGCATATAGGCGACGAGTCGACGGGAGTAGGGACTATGACGACGCAGTTTTCCGCCGTAACCAGCGGCAAAGTGCTTAAGCCGGCGATGGAGTTGATTCCCGCGGCGCTGCCCGATCTCGCTTATACGGCGGAGGTGGCACGGGAGACCGCCCATCTGTATGAGCGTGTATCCCGCGTGATCCCGCCGATCGAGTGGCCGGGCTTCGCCCCCTACATCAAGGCCATTAACGAGCTGAAGCGGTCGCGTAATGCCGTGGTGCTCGCGCACAACTACATGACGCCGGAGATCTTCCATTGCGTCGCCGATGTCGTGGGCGACTCGCTCCAGCTCGCCCGCGAGGCGGCCAAGAGCGACGCCGATGTGATCGTGCAGGGCGGCGTGCATTTCATGGCTGAGACCTCCAAGCTGCTCAATCCCGACAAGACGGTGTTGATCCCCGACTCCCGTGCCGGCTGCTCTCTCGCCGCCTCAATCACCGGGGCAGACGTGCGCGCGCTTCGCGAGGCCTATCCCGGCGTACCGGTCGTCACCTACGTCAACACCTCTGCCGAGGTGAAGGCGGAGTCCGACATCTGCTGCACCTCGTCCAACGCGGTGCACGTCGTGGAGTCCCTGGGTGTCCCGCGCGTCATCATGATCCCTGACGAGTATCTGGCGAAATGGGTCGCCACCCAGACGAATGTCGAGATCATCACCTGGAAGGGCCATTGCGAGGTGCATGAGCGCTTCACCGGCGAGGAGCTTCGCGCCTATCGCGAGGCTAATCCCGGCGTGGAGATCATTGCCCACCCTGAATGCGCGCCGGACGTGCTCGCCGAAGCCGACTTCACCGGCTCGACCAGCGGCATGATCAAGTGGGTCAAGGACCATCAGCCGAGCAAGGTGCTCCTCGTGACCGAGTGCTCGATGAGCGACAACGTCGCCGTCGAGGCACCGAAGGTCAATTTCGTGCGGCCATGCAACCTTTGCCCGCATATGAAGCGGATTACGCTGCCGAAGATTCTGGAATCCCTCGTCTTCCTCAAGGAGGAGGTGACCATTCCAACGGAAATCGCCGCGCGGGCGCGCGTGCCCATCGAGCGCATGATCAATCTCAGCCATTAAGGATACGGCGTAGTAGAGCGTGCTATGAGCGCCATGATTAAGAATGATCCTGCGGCCCTCAATAAAGTTCAGCGTGGTGCGCAAGGCGACGGCATCGTCATCGTCGGCGCAGGCCTTGCCGGCCTGTTCACCGCGCTCAAGCTTGCCCCACTCCCACTGACCGTGGTCTCGGCCACACCCTTTGGCCAAGGCGGATCGAGCGTGTGGGCGCAGGCCGGCGTTGCCGCGGCGCTCGCCGAAGGTGACAGCCCCGAAGCCCACGCCGCCGACACCATCCACGCAGGCGCCGGCATCGTCGATGAGAAGATCGCCTTGCTGCTTGCGCGCGAGGCCCGCGACCGGGTCGAGGATCTGCTCCGCTACGGCGTGCCCTTCGACAAGGATCTTGAAGGCCATCTTGACCTTGCCCGCGAGGCAGCCCACGGCGCCCGCCGCATTCTCCACGTCAAGGGCGATACCGCAGGTCGCGCCATCATGGCGGCACTGACCGCCGCGGCTCGCGCCACGCCTTCGATTCAGGTTCTGGAAGGCTGGGGCGCCCACGATCTCGTCATCCGCGACGGGCAAGTCGCCGGAATCGAGGTCGCGCGCGTCGATGCCAGTTCCTTTGCGCGAGGCCTGGTACTTGATGCATCGGCCGTCGTGCTTGCCACCGGCGGTGCGGGCCAGCTCTTCGCCATCACCACCAATCCGCGGGAATCCCGTGGCGAGGGCATCGCCATCGCCGCTCGCGCCGGCGCAACAATCGCCGATGCCGAATTCGTGCAGTTCCACCCGACCGCGATCAATGTCGGCCGCGACCCGGCGCCGCTCGCCACCGAAGCATTGCGCGGCGAAGGCGCGGTGCTCCTCAATGGCCGCGGCGAGCGCTTCCTGCGCGCGCTGCACGAAGATGCAGAACTCGGACCGCGCGACATTGTCGCCCGCGGCGTCTACGGCGAAGTTATGAGCGGCCGCGGCGCCTTCCTCGATTGCCGCAAGCTTGGGCCTGAATTCCCGGCGCGTTTCCCGACAGTGTTCGCCGCCTGCCGTGAGGCTGGGCTCGACCCGAGACGGGACCCGATCCCCGTCGCACCAGCTGCCCACTACCATATGGGTGGCGTGCTGACCGACGCGACCGGCCGCACCACGGTCGAAGGTCTCTGGGCCTGCGGTGAAGTGGCCTCCACCGGCGCCCATGGCGCGAATCGGCTCGCCTCCAATTCGCTGCTCGAGGCCGTGGTGTTTGGCGCCCGCGTGGCGCGCGACATTGCCGAGCGGATGCCGTCGAGCGAGCCTATCGCTCTCGACGTCACCGCGCCGCCGATTGGCGCTCCAGTCGCGGAACCGGATACGCAAGCGGTGCGGACGCTTCGTCGCGCGATGACTGCCAAGGTCGGGGTCATTCGCGATGATGCATCGCTCGTGGACGCGCTCGAGACGATCGCCAACCTCGAGCGGACTGCGCCGGCAGATCCGCGCGCCGACAATATGCTGACCACCGCCAAGCTGATCGCGACTGCCGCGCTGACGCGAAAAGAGAGCCGTGGCGCGCATTTCCGCAGCGACTATCCCGAGGCCGACCCGAAGCTTGCCCACCGCAGCCTGTTGACGCTCGCGGAGGCAGAGGTCGCCGCCGCCGAGGCGGTGAACGCACGCCGCCGTGCCCCGAGGTGGGCCGCCAGTCTCAGTGCATGACGGCTGAGCCCGCCACGCTCAAATTGCCACCGCTTCTTGTCGAACGCGCGGTTGCCACGGCGCTACAAGAGGATCTCGGCCAGGCCGGCGACATCACCACCGATGCCATCATTCCCGCTTCCGCAAGCGCAGACGCGGAGATCGTCGCGCGCAAACCTGGCGTAATCGCCGGCCTTGATCTTGCCGCGGCGAGTTTCAAGACGCTCGATCCTGATGCGCAGTTCGTTGCTGAAGTCGCCGACGGCACCAAGGTTGCGGCCGGAGCGCGCATTGCCCGCGTGCAGGGAAGGACCAGGGCGCTGCTGTCGGCGGAGCGCGTCGCGCTCAATTTTCTTGGGCATTTGAGCGGGATCGCAACTCTTACCGCCACTTATGTTGCTGCTGTCAACGGCACCAAGGCTAGGATCGCCTGCACGCGCAAGACGACTCCGGGCCTGCGCGCATTGGAGAAGTATGCAGTGCGCGCCGGGGGCGGCATGAATCACCGCTTCGGTCTCTACGATGCGGTGCTGGTGAAGGACAACCACATCGCCGGCGCCGGAGGCCTGGCGCCGGCACTCACGCAATTGCGTGCGCGAACCGGGCATCTCGTGAAGATCGAGGTCGAGGTGGATACGCTCGACCAGCTCGACGAGGCGTTGCACTTTCCCATCGATGCCGTGCTGCTCGACAATATGGATCTCGCCACCCTCAAGAAGGCTGTGGCTCTGGTCAATGGACGCGTCGCGACCGAAGCGTCCGGCGGCGTGACCTTAGAGACAGTACGGAAGATTGCTGAGACTGGCGTCGACCTTATCTCGGTCGGCGCGCTCACTCACTCGGCGCCGGTCCTAGACTTAGCGCTGGCGTGGAGCGGATCGAGGCAACAGTAGGTCCGGTTGAGGCGAGGGAAATTGTGCCGGTGTTGGTCTTCGAGGACTCCGGGATCGGGCCGCTCGATGCCTCTTCCACGACATAGGGCTCCTCGTCGCGCTTCTTGTAGAAGATATGGCGCCCGATCGTGTCGATCCTGTTCATGGCGCTCTTCCATTGGGGGCTCACATAATCGGCGTGATAGTAGGTCGAGTAACCGACCTCTGGGAGCCAGACCTCGCCGGACGTGATCTGCTTGGCAAGCTTTTGGGCCAATGCCCAATGAGCATCGGGACGGGGAATGTCGGACTTGCCGTCACAGGCGAAAGAGAACTGGCAGCCAGGAGCCATCTGGCCCTGATAGACGACGCCGCAAATCGTCTCGGGGAACGCCGGACTGCGCACCCGGTTGAGGATCACCTGGCCAACGGCGATCTGGCCCCGAATCGGCTCGCCGCGCGCCTCGAAATAGATCGCGGTGGCCAGACAGCGCCGCTCGCGCTCCTCGAACTCAGCCTGGCTCTCGCCCTTGTATTTGAAGCTCATGCCCTGCGCTGACGGGTGATAGGCGATCGACTGGGCCATAGGCGCGGCCCCGTTGCCGAGCGCCGGCGCGAGCTGGAGCTTGCCGGTGGCGAAGTCCGTGAACATCGAGACGCCGCGGTCGGAGCCACTCCTAAGTGCAACCTCGGTGACCGGCGCATTGAGGCGGTCGGACTTTTTGTCGCGGATGAGCTCGCCGCGGAGATCGTCGACGGAGCCAGTCACGTCAGATCCAGACGCACTTGCCGTGACGAACTGCTTGTCCACGTAAGTAGTTGCTTTTACTGCGAGATATTGATCGGCGCGGGGGCCTTTGCCCGACGTCCAGAACAGCGAGGCAGCAGCTCTTGGCAAGGGCACGTGTTCTGACGCATAGGCGTCGCGCGACAGCGCGTGAGACGAGCCGCTCCCCGACACCAAAAGCTCGACCCGAAAGGCAAGCTGGTTGCCCGGAATCGAAGCATAACCCAACGCAATGAGCGGGAGTGGCGCCAGCGCAGCTGCTAAGTGCCACATCCGACGAGGCGAGCGTCGGCCCAATGGTCCCTCCCGGGGTTATCCCCGTTACTTCCGCGAACGGCCGCTATGTGCCCTTAAGCGACGCTTCGCGTACCCCGACGGCGCCACTTATTGGGCGCACTCAGAGCTCCGTCCCCAATCTAAAGCCAGCCAAAAAGGTGGGAAAAACAGCGACTTAGCTCTTTTTGTCCCCCACCGGTTTGCCCGGAGTCCCGTCTAATTCTCTAGTTATACTGCTCTATCATTTAGGACAAATTATGGTGAATGGGAAGCCCTATCGGCTTTTGGAAACTTGGTTAACGGGGCTTTACCATGAGCTTTAAGACCGCCTGGGCAGCGGCAAGCCGCGCCACCGGCACCCGGTATGGCGAGCAGGACACATAGTCGAGGCGGATGTCCTCGCAGAACCTGATGGTCTCCGGGTCGCCCCCGTGCTCGCCGCAAATCCCGATCTTCAGCTCCGGCCGCGACCGCCGCCCGCGCTCGACGGCAATCCACATGAGCTCACCGACGGCCGGGTCCAGGGTCACGAAGGGATCATGCTGGATGATTCCCTTCTCGGTGTACTCGCCGAGGAAACGCCCGGCATCGTCGCGGGAGAGCCCGAACGTGGTCTGGGTCAGGTCATTGGTGCCAAAGGAGAAGAAGTCAGCGCTCTTGCCGATCTCGCCAGCGTTGATGCAGGCACGTGGAAGCTCGACCATGGTGCCGACCGAATAGGCGAGCTTCACGCCCTGCTCCTTTTCGACCGCCTTTGCCACGGCGGCGATGCGATCCTTCACAAGGTCGAGCTCTGCCTTGGCCGTGACGAGCGGCACCATAATCTCCGGCTTGATGGTCATGCCGAGGTTCTTGCCGGCTTCGATGTCCGCCTCGAAGATCGCTCGCGCCTGCATCTCGGTAATCTCGGGGAAGCTCACTAACAGGCGCGAGCCGCGATGGCCAAGCATTGGATTGAACTCGCTCAAGCCAGCGACCCGGCGCTTCAGCCTGGCGGCGCTCACCCCTAGGGTCGCGGCGACATCGGCGATGGCAGCCTCGCCGTGCGGCAGAAATTCGTGCAACGGCGGATCGAGCAGCCGAATGGTCACCGGGGCGCCCGCCATGATCTCGAACAGCGCGACGAAGTCCCGTCGCTGCATGGGGAGCAGCTTGGCGAGTGCCGCGCGCCTGCCTTCCGTGTTGTCGGCGAGGATCATCTCCCGCATGGGCACGATGCGGCCTTCTTCGAAGAACATATGCTCGGTGCGGCAAAGCCCGATGCCATCAGCGCCGAAGGCGAGCGACTGACGCGCATCTGCCGGTGTGTCGGCATTGGCGTGCACCTTCATGCGGCGGAATCGATCGGCCCAGCCCATTAGCGTCACGAAGTCGGAGGAAAGCTTGGGCTCGCGCATCGGCACGCGGCCCTTGATGATCTGGCCAGCCGAGCCGTCGATGGTGACGACCTCGCCTTTGCTCAAGGTCTCGCCGCCCGAGCTCAGCGTTTCCCGCTCAAGCTCGATCTGCACTTGAGCCGCGCCCACCACGCATGGCCGCCCCATGCCGCGCGCCACCACCGCAGCGTGGCTCGTCATGCCGCCACGTGTGGTGATGATTCCGGCCGCCGCGTGCATGCCTTGCACATCCTCCGGTGAGGTCTCGACACGGGCAAGGATCACCGTGTGGCCCTGCGTCTTGAGATGCACCGCCTCGTCGGCGTCGAACACGAGCTCGCCAGAGGCAGCGCCGGGGGAGGCGGGCAGGCCCTTGCCGATGACGAGTTTCGGCGAGTCAGGATCGAGCGTCGGATGCAGGAGCTGATCGAGCTGGGCCGCATCGATCCCGAGCACGGCCTCCTGCTCGGTGATCAGCCCTTCCCTGGTCATGCCGACGGCGATCTTGAGCGCCGCCTGCATGCTGCGCTTGCCGGAGCGGCTCTGCAGCATCCACAGCCTGCCTTCCTCAACCGTGAACTCGATATCTTGAATGTCGCGAAAGTGGGCTTCGAGCTTGGCGCAGGCGGCTTTGAGATCGGCGAAGGCCTTAGGCATCAGCGCCTCGAGCGAAGGACGGCGGTCGTCTGTTGCTTCCCTTGCCGCTTCGGTCAAGGGTTGCGGCGTACGCAAGCCCGCGACCACGTCCTCGCCTTGGGCGTTGACCAGGAACTCGCCGAACAGCTCCTTTGCTCCGGTGGAAGGATTGCGGGTGAAGACGACGCCGGTCGCGCTCCGCTCTCCCATATTGCCGAACACCATGGCCTGCACGGTGACCGCCGTGCCCCAGTCGTCGGGAATGTCATGGAGCCGCCGGTAAGCGATGGCCCGCGCGTTATGCCAGGAGCCGAACACTGCGGCGATCGCACCCCACAGCTGGACGTGCAGATCTTGCGGGAAGGGCTGTCCAAGCTCCTGCTCGACCAGGGCCTTGAAACGGTCGACCACCTCCGCCCAATGCTCAGCCCTGAGCTCGGTGTCTAGCTCTAAGCCATTGAGATTCTTGTAGTTTTCTAGCGCCTCTTCGAACAGATCATGGTCGATGCCGAGCACCACGTCGCCATACATTTGAATGAAGCGGCGATAGGTGTCGTAGGCGAATCTACGGTCGGAGGAGCGGCTCGCCAGGCCTTCGACGGTTACATCGTTGAGGCCGAGATTGAGCACCGTGTCCATCATGCCCGGCATCGAGGCGCGCGAGCCAGAGCGCACCGAGACGAGCAGGGGATTGTCGACGTCGCCGAAACGGGCGCCGGCGACCTTGCCCACGACTTCAAGCGCCTCGCTCACCATGGGCATCAGCGCGTCGGGCAGGGTCTTGCCTGACTTGTAATAGGCCGTACAGACCTCAGACGAGATGGTGAGCCCGGGCGGCACCGGGAGCCCGAGCCGTGACATCTCGGCAAGATAGGCGCCTTTGCCGCCGAGCAGGTCACGTTGTGCGGCATCGCCCTCGGCGCGACCGGCACCGAAAGTGAAAACCCAATGAGGGGAAGCGTCCGTGGCCCTGGTGGCCTTCGTCATTATGCGTTCCATCTTAAGCCATTCTTTTACCGGCCCATTTCGCCCGACACAAATGGCCGCAGGAGAAGGGGCCTAAAGACGAAACGGCCGTTGTCCGCGCAGACGATGGTGGAGGATAAAATCGCCGCTCTCGATCGGACGCCGCCGCTCAGGGGGCTCGACCATCTCGTAGGTCCATGCATCGACCGTGCCGCCCCGGTCGAGGCGAACCTTGATCGCCACGCGCCGGAAGGGATTATCGGGCTCGGCCGTCCCTTCATAGTGGTCGAGCTGTGCGAGCAGGCGCTCCGCGTTCCGGAGCGCAAACACTTCGCCGACCACCTTCGTCCTCGCGTCAGCTTTGAACATCGCTCCGGGATACCACCCGAAATCATAAAGCACGCCTGGCGCCGAGCCCTTGCCGACGAGCTTCGCCTGGCACTTGAGCTTGAGCGCCAGCGGATGGGGAAATTCAGACCGCAAAGTGCCGTAGACGAAGAGATGCTGAGGCATGGAGCTAGTCCGGCAATCTAACCCGGTCATCCTCGTCCAGTTCCCAAAACGGATTGAAGGCGACCTCCCACACATGTCCGTCCGGATAGTAGCCGTCATAGCCGCCCCAAAAGGTCTTGACGGCTTGCTTCAGGATGCGTGCGCCGGCAGCGTCCGCGCGCGCCATCATGGCATCGACCTCGCTCTCGCTCGCCAGGTTCTGCGCGACTGCAATGCCGCATTGCCTGTCCAACGTTTCGCGGCTTGGGCATCGTCCCGCTGCGCATCGCGTCCCCACACGGCGAGCACGACCGGTGCCTGAAAGAAGCTGACGCTTGCCTCGCTCGCGGTCTTGGACCGGACGAAACCGAGCCGCTCAAAGAAAGCGGTGGCCTTGACGACATCGGCGACGCCGTTGAGTGATCAGGCTGATATGAACTGGCATCTCGTTCCTTTTTATTTCACGCGGTCAGGCGTCGCCGCTCAACTGACGCTTACTGGATTTCCGCTGACGCGAGAATGGCCCAAAAAAGGACCTTGGCGGGCATCACACCGTCCTTACCCAGGCGTTACCCTCACCTTTTCCGCCATGCGACCATTTTCATACCTCCTCCTTTCGGGGAGGTCCGACGACGCCGGCGCGCTCAAGCAGCGAAGCGGTATCGCGCCAGAAGCCGGCGGCGTCGGGGTGGGGGGACAAGCGCCTCACCCCCACGCGGCGATCCCCGCTTAGAGCCGGGCTCGCCACCCTCCCCATCGAGGGGGGATGAAGAGAGGCCGGGGCGCTCCGTCTCCTCGTCATTATCGGGCTTTTCCCGGCAATCCAATGATAAGCCCCCATAATCTCGCAGCTAACCTCGGGCAACGACCCGAGGGTCCGGGCATAGCGAGTGAGTGCTCGCGGCTCGCGTGCGCCCGCGAGTTTGTCAAAGAGCAGTTGCCCTCCCGCAAAAGGTAGGACTGGCGGAGCGCCGAAGGGCCGCGTCCGACTGCAGCAAGTGGGCAGCCACCCGGCGCGTTTTACCCGCCGACCTACCCCTTTCAGGGGGAGGGAGAACGACGACTACCCTTCGATCTTAGAGAAAGCGGCGACGGTAAGTGTCGTGGCGCGGATGCGATTCAGCAGTCGCAAGCGATTCTCTCGCGCCGCCGGATCCTCGGTGTTGACGGTGACGTGGTCGAAGAAGGCGTCGACTGGCGCTCGGAGCTTTGTCATCGCCGTCATGGCAGCCTCGAAATTTTCGTTTGCGACAGCGGCGGCAGCAGCGCGCTCGACCTCATCCACAGTCTTAGCCAGCGCCTTTTCCTCCGGCTGTTTGAACAGGCTCGCATCCGGCGGTTGATCGTACCTTTTAGCGTCCTTCTTCTCTTCGATGCGCAGGATGTTGATAGCGCGCTTGGTGCCGGTGAGCAGATGCTCGCCGTCTTCGGTGTCGAGGAACCGCCCAAGCGCCTCGACCCGGCGCACGATCATGAGCAGATCGTCGCCTCCGAGTGCGAAAACAGCATCGACCAGATCATGCCGCGCGCCCTGGTCGCGCAAATGCACCTTGAGCCGGTCGGCGAAAAACGTCAGCAGATCCAAGTGTCGCGGGTTGAGCTCTTTTCGCGGCGGCGGAACAGGCTCGGTCCTCTCGACTTTCGCTCTTGTTGCCACCTCGATCCTTCGGTCGCTCTCGCGTTGTGCTAGCTGAATCGTTTGATCTACCCGGTCGAAATATTGCGCGACCACAGAAGACCGTAGTTTGAGACGTAGTTCATTATCTAGCACGATGCGGATGACGCCGAGCGCCGCTCGCCGCAGCGCGTAAGGATCTTTCGACCCGGTCGGCTTCTCGTCGATGGCCCAGAAGCCGACCAGCGTGTCGAGCTTATCGGCGAGTGCCACGGCGATCGCGGTCGGCTCACGTGGCACATCATCCGACGGCCCGACCGGCTTGTAATGCGCGGCGATCGCATCGGCGACCAGAGCGTCTTCCTCCTGGTCGAGCGCGTAGTAGCGGCCCATCAGCCCTTGCAGCTCGGGAAACTCGCCAACCATGTCGCTGACGAGATCGGTCTTGGCTAGGATCGCGGCGCGCTCGGCAAGGTCGGGGTCGGCGCGGACGAGCTTGGCGATCTCGCGGGCGAGCACTCGCACCCGCTGCACCCGCTCATATTGCGTGCCGAGCTTCTCGTGGAACACGATCTCCTTCAGTTTCGGCACGCGCTCTTCGAGCATCATTTTGCGGTCGTGGTCGAAGAAGAACTTGGCGTCGGCGAGCCGCGCGCGGATCACCCGCTCGTTGCCGGCGGTGATGGATTTGCCGCCGTCTTCTGCTTTGAGATTGGCGACCACGATGAAACGGTTGGCGAGCTTGTCTCCGCGACGGAGCGAAAAGCATTTCTGATGCGCCTTCATCGAAGTGGACAGCACCTCGGGTGGCACGTCGAGGAAACTCTCATCGAAGCTCCCCATCAGCACCACCGGCCACTCGGTGAGCCCGGCGTTCTCGGCGAGCAATCCCATGTCGTCGATCAGCGCGAGCTTCTGCTTGACTGCGAGTTTCTCCGCGGCCTTCAGGATGATGATCTCGCGTTCCTTCGCATCGAGGATGACGAAAGCCTGCCGCAGCTTCTTCACATAGTCGTCGAAGCTCTTCACACTGAATGGCATCGGCGCCATGAAGCGGTGGCCTCGTGTCTCCTTGCCGCTCCTGATCCCATCGATCTCGAACGGCACCACCTTGCCGCCGAAGATGCACAGGATCGAATGGAGCGGCCGCACCCAGCGCAAGCGCCCGCTGCCCCAGCGCATGGATTTCGGCCAGGGGAAATTGCGCACGATCTCCGGCACGATCTCTGCCACCACTTCGGGGGTGCGGCGTCCTGGCCGCTCGATCAGCGCCACATGGAAGTCGCCCTTCTTGTCTGCGCGAGTCTCCGCCTGGTCGAGCGACCTGAGGCCGGCCGATTTGAGAAATCCCTGAACCGCGGTGTCTGGCGCGCCGACGCGTGGGCCTTTCTTCTCCTCGCTCACATTCGGCGAGCGCGCCGGCAGACCATCTACGGTCACCGTGAGGCGGCGCGGCGTGGCGAAGCTGCGGACCGTGTCGAAGCTGAGCCCGGCCTCCCTCAACCCATCGCCGAGCAGGCGGGCGAGATCGTCGGCGGCTTTGGCCTGCATGCGTGCCGGGATTTCCTCCGAGAACAGCTCCAGCAGAAACTCAGCCATAAGCGGCCCCGTGCGCGTCAAGCATGGGCGCCGCCAGCTTCTGTCTTGAGCCAGGCGGCGCAGCAGGCGCGGGCGAGCTCGCGCACGCGCAAGATGAAGCCCTGCCGCTCCGTCACCGAAATCACGCCGCGGGCATCGAGCAGATTGAAAATGTGCGAGGCCTTGATCGTCTGGTCATATGCGGGCAGCACCATGAGATGGCGCTTGCGGTCCTCGCCCTTGGCGAGCAGCGCCTTGCACTCGGCCTCGGCGTCGCGGAAATGGGCGAGCAGCGTCTTGGTGTCGGCCTGCTCGAAATTGTAGCGGGAATATTCCTGCTCAGCCTGGAGGAACACGTCGCCATAGGTGACCTTGTCTTTGCCGCGGCCGCCGTTGAAGTTGAGGTCGAAGACGCGGTCGACGCCCTGCACATACATGGCAAGGCGCTCGAGCCCATAAGTCAGCTCGCCCGAGACGGGGTCGCAATCGAAGCCGCCAACCTGCTGGAAATAGGTGAACTGCGACACTTCCATGCCGTCGCACCACACCTCCCAGCCGAGCCCCCAGGCGCCGAGCGTCGGGCTCTCCCAATCGTCCTCGACGAAGCGGATGTCGTGATTGGCGACGTCGACGCCGATGGCTTTGAGACTGTTGAGATAGAGGTCCTGAATGTCCGGCGGCGACGGCTTTAGGATCACCTGGAACTGGTAATAATGCTGCAGCCGGTTCGGGTTCTCGCCATAGCGGCCGTCTTTCGGACGCCGCGAGGGCTGAACGTACGCCGCCCGCCATGGCTTCGGTCCGAGCGCGCGGAGCGTTGTCGCGGGGTGAAAGGTCGCTGCCCCCATCTCCATGTCGTAGGGTTGCAAAATGACACAGGCCTGGTCGGCCCAGTAGCGCTCGAGCCTGAGGATCAGGTCCTGAAACGAGGGGGCCGCAACCGGCCGGTCAGCCTTGGTGAGCTTGCCCATGGTCGCTTTCGAGCCGCGAGGGGAGGGATAGGGACGTCACAGACGACAGACGCTATGCGCGCGCGCGGGGGGCCCGGTCAAGGGAGGCGCTTGCGGATGGGAGGCCGATTAGCGGACCTTCGGGCTATAGATGCCGGTCGCCGGGTCGCGTTCCAGGCGGACGATCTTGCCCGCCTCCTGCTGGTCCATGGCCTTGCGGGCGCGGGCCAACTCCGCGGCGATGCGGCGCTGCTCGTCGCGATACCAGCGTCTTGCCAGAAACATACCGGCGCCTGCGGCCAACAGAATGAGAAGTTGCGGCATGGCCTAAAACCCAAAGCGCGACCAGAGCGCTCTCGCTTCGATAGCAGAAATAAGGTCGGCTGCAAGACCGCCGGGCGTGAAGCCGAAATCGGTGCTGCCGGCATGCACCGAGACGCCGCGCCTGCGGCGAAGCCAGCTCGTTGACGGCGTGACCAGGCTGAAGCGGACATCGTCGCCGTAGAGCTCGCGCATCTTAGTGCGGAGGTCGGTCAACCCGTCGATCAGCCCAAGCTCGAGCGCCTTCTTACCGGACCAGAACTCGCCGGTGAACAGAAAGTCTCCGGCCTTGTCGATGCGAATGCCCCGCCTTGCCTTGACGAGCGCAATGAACTCATTGTGCACGTCGCGTTGGATCGCTTTAACCCGCTCCACATCGTCCTCTTTCACGGGCAGGAACGGGTCGAGCGTCGTCTTGTTGCGCCCCGCGGTATAGACCCGCCGCTCTACGCCGATCTTATTGATCAGCTCGCTCAGGCCGAAGGTAGCGGTGACGACGCCGATCGAGCCGATGATCGAGCTCGCATCGGCGTAGATCTCGTCACCGGCAAGCGCGAGCAGATAGCCGCCGGAGGCGGCAACGTCCTCGACAAACACATACACCCGCAGGTTCTTCTCTTCTGCGAGCGCGCGAATGCGCTTGTAGATGAACACCGACTGCACCGGGGAGCCGCCGGGGGAATTGATCTGGATGGCGACAGCCTTG
>DASZGQ010000059.1:0-6230 GCA_035938735.1 Methyloceanibacter sp. | reverse complement strand
CGTTTGCGGCGCAAAATCGACCGGCGCCTCATAGGCGACGTTGACCATGGTCTCGCCGATCTGGATGAGATCGCGGCGCGTCGCGAGATCGTAGATGGTGCGGCCGTAGTCCTCGGCGTTGATGATGGTGGTGGCGTTGGCGGCAAGGCGTCCGAGATATTGCGGCACGCTCAGGTCGCCCGCGGGCTCGTCTCCTTGAAAGAAGGTCTTGAGCGTGATCGGCGTGGCGCGCTTTCCGGCCCAAATCAGCTTTGAGGCGTGGTCGTAGATGCGTCCATGCAGCGCGTCATAGAAGTGCTCAGGCTTGAGGAAGCTCGAGACCCGGTCGCAGGCCTCATTGTTGACCAGGATCGCGCCGAGAAGTGCCTGTTCTGCCTCGAGATTATGGGGCTGGGCACGAAAGGTCGGCGTCTCGGGGGCCGAAGCAACCGGGCGAATCAGCGCGTTGGTCATAGGTCCAGACTATCTAAAACGGGGCAGGGGGCTAGAGCGCAGGGCTGTGAACAGCGGGGAGGAATCGCCTTCGCTAACACAACGAGCGTAAGAAATTTCCTTAGCGCCTCGCCCGCTTGGCCCGCTGGGGCGGGTAGCGGCCGTCGCGCACGCGTAAGTCGTGTTCAGCCGTGTGGATATAGTCGCGAGTGACCGGCAGCGCCTTCTGGTCCTTGGTCAGCTGCAACTGAAAGACCATGAGGTTTTGGTAGCGGAACCCAGTCTCGGCGCCAGCAAGATAGAATTCCCACATGCGGCAAAAGCGTTCGCCATAGCGCTCTGCGGCGGTATGCCAGGCGGCACGGAAGCGTTGCCGCCAATGGCGCAACGTCATGGCGTAGTGAAGCCGCAGGATCTCCATGTCGGTGACAAGAAGGCTATTGCACTCGACCGCCGGAAACACCTCGCTCAAAGCGGGGCTGTAGCCTCCGGGGAAGATGTATTTCTGGATGAAGGGGTTGGTCGAAGCGGGGCCGTCGAAGCGCCCGATCGAATGAAGCAACGCCACGCCGTCCTTGGTGAGGAGCTCGCCGATCCGGGCAAAGAAGCTGCGGTAATGGGTGATGCCGACATGCTCGAACATACCGACCGAGACGATGCGGTCAAATTGGCCTTCGAGCTCCCGATAGTCGCAGAGCTTGAAGGTGACTGCGTTCGAGAGGCCCATGGCGCGCGCCCGCTCCTCTGCGATCTTTCGCTGCTCCTCGCTCAGTGTGATGCCAGTCACCTCGACATGGGCGGTCTTGGCGAGATAGAGGGCAAGGCCGCCCCAACCGCAGCCGATGTCGAGCACTCTCAGCCCATCGCGGAGATTGAGCTTGGCCGCGAGGTGGCGCTTCTTGGCGGCTTGAGCCTCATCCAGCGACATCCCGTCCTGCTCGAAATAGGCGCAGGAATATTGGCGGTCGCTGTCGAGGAACAGCTCATAGAGGCGGCTGTCGAGGTCATAGTGATGCTCGACATTGCGCTTCGCGCGGGGCTGCGGGTTGAACTGGCGGAGCCAACGGCCGGCAAAGCGGACGCTCTCCAAGCCCTTCGCCCAGCGGGGCCAACTTGCATAATCGAGATTCGCGAGGATCAGCTCGAGAAAATCGTAGATCGTGCCCCGCTCCATGACGAGGCGCCCATCCATATAGGCCTCGCCCAGCGCAAGCGTCGGATTGACAACAAGCAGGCGCTCGGTCCTCCGATCCATGATGTGGGCGACGATCGGTGCGCCGCTCCGGTTGCCGAAGGCATGGGCGAGGCCTTGGGCGTCGATCAGGCGCAAATATCCTGTCGTTACGATGCGATCGAGGGCGTGCCGGAGCGGGCGGAACATCGAACCACGCGCCAACCCTCCTCCCGGGAGGGTTTTCAATAGCTTACAACGCCAGTCTACAAGCCTGGCTGCAACAAAACAACTCGCGCTCCGAAGCGTTCCTGAAGACTCCGTATTACAAAGTGTCGCGTGCTACTCACTTGACTGCGGCTCGGCCTCTGCCGTCTCCTCGGCACCTTCAGTAAGCTCAGCCGCGAGCGCCGCTTCTTCAAACAATTTCTCGGCGGCAAGTCTTGCTGCAATGGCTTCTTCCTCGGCCTCGTCCATGGCCTTACCGCTCACCTGCTCGCCACGGGCCTGGCGCGCAGCCTCGTCGGTTGAGCGGGCGACATTGATGGTCACATGCGGCTCTACTTCGGCATGGAGGCCGATGCGCACGTCGTGCAGGCCGAGCGTCTTGATCGGCCGGTCGAGCATGACCTGGCGACGCTCGATGGAAAACCCGCCTTCGGTCACCACCGCAGCAATGTCGCGCGTGGCCACCGAGCCATAGAGCTGGCCTGAATCGCCAGCCTGACGAAGCACGATAAAGCTCTGCCCTTGCAGCTTTGCTGCGACCGCTTCCGCTTCGGATTTGAGCTCGAGATTACGCGCTTCGAGCTGCGCGCGCTGCTTTTCGAAGCGCTCGCGATTGGTCTTGGTGGCGCGGAGCGCCTTTCCTTGGGGCAAGAGGAAGTTGCGTGCGAACCCGTCCTTGACGTTGACCAGGTCGCCCATTTGGCCGAGCCGGCCGATGCGCTCAAGAAGAATGACTTGCATGTGAAACTCCTGTTCTGTTCGATTGATCAATCCAGACCCGGAGGTTGCCCTCGCGCCGCCGCGCGCTCACGCAAGCGAAGCATGGGCTCGCTGAGACCAAGAATCGCGATAGCGACGGCAACCCACCCAAGGAGCAAAATGCCGATATAGAGGGCGGCGAGTAGCAGACCACGAAACGGCATGCCCCGGCTGAAGGCGTGCAACACGGCGAGGCCCTGCAGCACATAGGCAAAGAGGAGCGCGCCGGCGAAACCGGTCGCGAGCAGGCCGGCCATCCCCGGCAAGAAGGAGGCGGGCAGGCTCGCTGTGAAGGCGAGGAAGAAGGCGTTCGGCAGCTCGATGGCGTCGAGCTTTGGCCAGGGGCGCAAGACGCGTCCTGACGCCGCGATGATCACGCCGGCGAGCCAGAGATTGAACAGCGCGATGGTTTGCCAGACGATGGCGAAGGCTGCCGGCAAGGTTCGGGCCAGCACGCTGCTCAAGCCGCCGATCGTGCTGTCGTTGATCACTGTCCCGTCGCGGTCGAGCTCCTTCAAGGCACTGTTCTGGAGAAGCTCCTTGATCGAGTCGCGGTAGGAGTCGGCGTCGTAGCCAAGCGTCAACACCATGATGGCGGCGATCGCCCCGGCGATCACCGCGGCCCATCCGACCAGGCGCCCGATTGGGTACCATTCGAGCGCACCGGCGGCCTCGCCTTGCGGCCCGATGGCGGGGCGCGAGAGCAGAGCAAGATAGCACAGCACCGCTATTGGCATGGCAATGGCGCCGGCGAAGATGGAGCCGGCCGCAAATCCGAGCACGCTGCAAGCGACCACTGTGCCAGTGAGCGCGGCGATTGCCGCGGCCATCCAGCCCCAACCAAGGCCCGCGAGGCAGATCGGCAAAGGGGCGAGGTAAAACAGGATACCGGCAAGCGCGGTCGCCGTCGCCGCCGAGGCGAACAGCGCGGCGGACACGAGGCCCGCGCCGGCACCGATGAGAAAGAATGTTGCCACCGTTTGCGCTGTCCCGGCTCTTCACGAGAGCGGTTAGGGACGGCGAGCCGTCCCAACCTCTGGCGTCAGCTTGGCACGCGGCAACCGCCGCACATCCAAGCCCTTACTGAATCAAATAAGGCAACAGGCCCAGAAACCGCGCTCGCTTGATCGCGCGGGCAAGTTCCCGCTGCTTCTTGGCGGAAACCGCCGTGATACGGCTTGGCACAATCTTGCCGCGCTCCGAAATGTAGCGCTGCAGGAGCTTCACGTCTTTATAGTCGATCTTGGGCGCCTTATCGCCCGAGAAAGGGCAAGTTTTGCGCCGGCGGTAGAAGGGGCGCCGCGCCGCACCTTGCGTCATGCTCATAAGATATCCTCTCCAATCTCGGGGGCGCCAAGGTCAACGTCCTCGACGGCGGCTTGTGACTCGCGCGGTCCAAAATCGCGGTCCCGGTCACGATCGCGGTCTCGGCGCGGGCCGCGGCGGTCGCCGCGATCACCGCGATCACCGCGGTCGCCACGCCCCTCGCGCTCGTCGCGATCGGCGCGGCGCATCATCGGCGACGGCCCTTGCTCATGTTCATCCACCCTGACGGTCAGAAAACGGATGACGTCGGTCGAGAGGCGCATCTGGCGCTCGAGTTCGGCGACCGCGGCCGGCGGCGCGTCGATGTTCATCAGAGAGAAATGCGCCTTGCGGTTCTTCTTGATGCGGAAGGTTAGACCCTTGAGGCCCCAATATTCCGTCTTGGCGATGGTTCCCCCGCCACCTTCGATGATGGTGCGGAAGTCCTGCACCAGGCCTTCGACCTGCTGCGCGGAGATGTCCTGGCGTGCCAGGAACACATGCTCATAGAGTGGCATGGACTGCCTTTCCTTCTTTCAAGCTCCGGCGCGTAGCCTCTCATGGGCCCTAGAAGGAAAGGCCCAAGAAGACAACCCTTGGGAGCGGAGACAGGGGAGACCGGCTCTTGCCTGCCGCTTCAAGCAAAGCGGCTCTCCTTTCAGCCTCCGACCGGAGCGGTTTAGAGCCCGCTTTATACGGTGTTTCCGGCGCTTTGCAAGGGCGATAGGCGCCGGACGCGCTCGGCTTGACAGGGTCGAGACAAACAGTGTCTCTGGCCCGACTTTAGCGGCGGAGACCTCTCCAACAGATGAGCATTGCTTTCATTTTTCCCGGTCAGGGAAGCCAGGCTATTGGTATGGGCGCCGAGCTCGCCAAGGCGTACGCGCCGGCACGCGCCGTGTTCGCCGAGGTCGACCAGGCGCTCGGCCAGCCCTTGTCGACTTTAATGTGGGAGGGGCCGGAGGATCAGCTCACCCTCACCGAGAACGCTCAACCCGCCTTGATGGCGGTGTCGCTTGCCGCCATCCGCGTGCTCCGCGAGGAGAGGGGCATCGCGCTTGACCAGCATATTGCGTTCGTCGCCGGCCATTCTCTCGGCGAATATTCGGCGCTTGCGGCTGCCGGGAGCTTGAGTCTTGCCGATACCGCACGCCTGCTCAGGAGACGGGGCCGTGCCATGCAGGCCGCTGTCCCCGTTGGGCGGGGCGCCATGGCTGCGCTGCTCGGCGCCGAGCTTCCCCAGGCGCAAGAGCTTGCCAAGGCCGCAAGCGACGGCGAGGTCTGTGCCGCTGCCAATGACAACGCCCCAGGCCAGGTGGTGATTAGTGGCACCCACGCGGCGATCGAGCGGGCGATAGCGCTCGCGCCAAAGTTCGGCGCCCGGCGGGCCGTGCTCCTCCCGGTAAGTGCGCCGTTCCACTGCGCGCTGATGCAGCCCGCGGCAGACGTGATGCAGGAGGCTTTGAGCCAAGTGAGGATCTCCTCACCCGCGGTCCCGCTCGTCGCGAATGTGCTCGCCTCGGCCATCAGCGATCCCGAGGCTATCCGCGCGCGCCTGGTCGAGCAGGTCATGGGCATGGTGCGCTGGCGGGAGTCGATGCTGTATCTCCGCAACCAAGGTGTGGCGATAGTCTATGAAGTCGGCGCTGGCAGAGTTCTCACTGGCCTCGCACGGCGTTTCGAAGACTTCGAGGCAAGCTCGATCGGAACGCCTGAGGAGCTGGAGGCTGCGGCGACGAAACTTCAGGGCCAGCGTGCGTAAAGGAACAAGGAGAGCGGCATGTTCGATTTGACCGGAAAGGGCGCGCTTGTCACCGGTGCCTCAGGCGGCATCGGCTCGGCGATCGCCGTGGCACTGCATGCCCAAGGCGCGACAGTTGCAATTTCGGGCACTCGCGCTGAGCGCCTCAGCGAGCTCGCCGCCAAGCTCGGCTCGCGCGCGATCCTGCTTCCTTGCGATCTCCGCGACCGCGCCGCCGTCGCCAAGCTCGCCGAGGAGGCCGAGAAGGCGCTCGGTCAGGTGGACATTCTCGTCAACAATGCCGGCATCACTCACGATAATCTGTTCATGCGCATGAAGGACGACGAGTGGGACGACGTCATCGCCGTCAATCTCACCTCAGTGTTCGTGCTGACCCGTGGCGTGTTGCGGGGCATGATGCGCCGCCGCGCCGGCCGTATCGTCAACATCGCGTCGATCTCCGGCGTGCTCGGCAATCCAGGGCAGGGGAACTATGCTGCCTCAAAAGCGGGCTTGGTCGGGATGACCAAGTCGCTCGCGCGCGAGGTGTCGAGCCGCGGAATCACCGCCAACTGCATCGCTCCGGGCTTCATC
>DASZGQ010000058.1:0-2243 GCA_035938735.1 Methyloceanibacter sp. | reverse complement strand
CGGAAAGGAAAGAAGCCGCCGCCTCCGACTATGGTGCGGAGTCCATAAAGGTGCTGAAGGGCCTCGATGCCGTGCGCAAGCGGCCTGGCATGTATATTGGCGACACCGACGACGGCTCCGGCCTCCACCACATGGTCTATGAGGTGGTGGATAACGCCATCGATGAGGCGCTGGCCGGGTTCTGCGACGAGATCGTGGTGACCTTGAATGCCGACGGCTCGGCCACGGTGGAGGACAACGGCCGCGGCATTCCGACCGAGATCCACAAAGGCGAAGGCGTGTCCGCGGCGGAAGTGATCATGACCCAGCTCCACGCCGGAGGGAAATTCGACCAGAACTCCTACAAAGTCTCTGGCGGCCTGCATGGTGTCGGCGTGTCGGTGGTGAATGCACTCTCGTCCAAGCTCGACATCACCATCTGGCGCGACAACAAAGAGCATTTCATGCGCTTTGCCGACGGCGTGCCGGTAGCGCCGCTGGCCGAGATCGGTCCCGCAAAAAGAACCGGCACGCGCGTCACCTTCGTGCCCTCGACCAAGACCTTCACCATGGTCGAGTTCGATTACGCCACGCTCGAGCATCGCCTGCGCGAGCTTGCCTTTCTGAACTCTGACGTGCGCATCGTGCTCTCCGATCATCGCGGCGTGGAGCCGAAGACCGAGGAAATGCGCTATGAGGGCGGCTTGCGCGCCTTCGTCCGCTTTCTCGACCGCACCAAGCACCCGTTGATCCCAGAGCCCATCGTGGTGGAGAAGGAGCAGGACAAGATCATGGTCGAGGCGGCGCTGTGGTGGAACGACAGCTACCACGAGAATGTGCTCTGCTTCACCAACAACATCCCGCAGCGGGATGGCGGCACGCATCTCGCCGGCTTCCGCGCGGCTCTGACCCGCACCGTCAACACCTATGCCGCCGAATCCGGCATCGCCAAGAAGGAGAAGGTGGCGCTCACCGGCGACGATGCGCGCGAGGGGCTCACTTGCGTGCTGTCGGTCAAGGTGCCAGACCCTAAATTCTCGAGTCAGACCAAGGACAAGTTGGTCTCCTCTGAGGTGCGCGCGGTGGTCGAAGGGGTGATGGCCGACGCGCTGTCGCAATGGTTCGAGGAGAACCCGGGCGAGGCGCGCTCCGTGGTGCAGAAGATCGTCGAGGCTGCGGCGGCACGGGAGGCTGCGCGCAAAGCGCGCGAGCTCACCCGCCGCAAGGGCGCGCTCGACATATCGTCGCTCCCCGGCAAACTTGCCGACTGCCAGGAGCGCGATCCGGCCAAGTCGGAGCTGTTCCTGGTCGAGGGTGACTCGGCCGGAGGCTCGGCCAAGCAGGCGCGCGACCGTGCCTTTCAGGCAGTGCTACCCTTACGCGGCAAGATCCTCAACGTGGAGCGCGCGCGCATCGATAAGATGCTGTCGAGCGCCGAGATCGGCACGCTGATCACGGCACTTGGAACCGGCATCAGCGATGAGTTCGATCTGGCGAAACTCCGCTATCATAAAATCATCATCATGACCGACGCCGATGTGGACGGCTCGCATATCCGCACGCTGCTGCTCACCTTCTTCTACCGGCAGATGGCTGCGCTGATCGAACAGGGTCACCTCTTTATCGCCCAACCGCCGCTCTACAAGGTGAAGCGCGGGCAAACCGAGCGCTACCTCAAGGACGAGAAGGCGCTCGAAGACTATCTGATCTCCGAAGGCCTCGAAGACGCGGTGCTTGTCACTGGCGATAAGGCTGCCCGCGCCGGAGGCGACTTGCGCGACATCGTGGAGACCGCCCGCAAGATCGGCGTCATCCTCAAGGGCCTGCATTCGCGCTATCCGCGCTTCATCATCGAGCAGGCGGCGATCGCCGGCGCGCTCTCGCCAAAGGTGCTGAAGGATACGAAGCAGGCGCAGGCCGCCGCCGCCTATATCGCCAAGCGCCTTGATGCGCTCGCCGAGGAGACCGAACGCGGCTGGCATGGCGAGGCGCTCCCCGAGGGCGGCTTGCGCTTCTGGCGGGAGCTGCGCGGCGTGATGGAATCCCATCTTGTGGATGGGCCGTTCATCGCTTCGGCCGATGCCCTGAAGCTCGACCAGTTCGCCGAGCATCTGCAGGAGGTCTATGCCAAACCGGCGACCTTTAAGCGGAAAGAGGCGGGGACCGTCGTGCACGGGCCGTCAGATCTGCTCGATGCGGTGATGGCCGCCGGCCGCAAGGGCCTGACGCTGCAGCGCTACAAGGGTCTCGGCGAGATGAACCCG
>DASZGQ010000057.1:0-2340 GCA_035938735.1 Methyloceanibacter sp. | reverse complement strand
GCGGACATCTTCCGCGACCACGGGGCGGCGTGGCGCAGAGCCAATGCCGGGCACGTCAGCCTCGACCAGATGAAGGTGATGAGCGCAATCGAGCGCTGCCGCACCGCGGCGCTCGGCGGCCACGTCGCGCGCTGCGAGGACTGCGCGCACACGGTCATCGCCTACAATAGCTGCCGCAACCGGCACTGCCCAAAATGCCAGGGCGCGGCGGCACAGCAATGGCTCGCCGAGCGTGAGGCGGAGCTGTTGCCGGTCGGCTACTTCCACGTCGTCTTCACGTTGCCGAGGCCCATCGCCGATATCGCCTACCACAACAAGGCGGTCATCTATGACCTGCTGTTCAAGGCCTCCTCCGAGACCGTGCTGACGATCGCGGCCGATCCCAAGCATCTCGGCGCCCACATCGGCATCACCGCCGTGCTCCACACCTGGGGCTCGACCATGACCCATCACCCGCATATCCACATGATCGTGCCGGGCGGCGGCGTCGCATTGGATGGCAAGCGATGGCTGTCGTGCCGCCCAAGATTCCTCCTCCCCGTGCAAGTTCTCTCGCTCCTGTTCCGACGACTGCTCCTGCAAAAACTCCGCGCCGCCCACAAAACCGGCCAGCTGCAGTTCTTCGGCCAGCATGCCCATCTCGCCGAGCCAAAGGCCTTCGCCGCCTATTTGGCGCCGTTGCGCAAGATCGAGTGGTACCTCTACTTAAAGTCACCCTTCGGCGGACCCGAGGCGGTGCTCGCTTATCTGTCGCGCTATACCCACCGCATCGCCATCGCCAACAGCCGGCTCATCGCCTTCGACGAGAACGGCGTCACCTTCAGGTACAAGGATTATCGCGCCGACGGCCGCGCACGCTACAAGAGCATGACGCTCACCACCGACGAGTTCATCCGCCGCTTCCTCATCCACGCCATGTCCCTGCTGTGGCGGCCGAATGATCATCATCGAGACCTTCGCACGCGGCTCAACGCCGAAGCACCGCCCCACACCGGCCACGTTCGCGATCAGGATCGATACCTCATGACCTTGTCACCGCTGACAGACAACCGCCCCGACACGCACTCTTCCGGCCACCTCGTCGCCGGCAATGCTCAAGCTCGTATCGGTCCGCTCAATCGGCCCGCAGTCGCACCACAAATGCTACCGAAGATGCAGTTCGTTCCTTCACCGTCGTCCGTTCATCCGACCTCCGCGCTAATACGATCGCCGCAAGCGCCCCGATCCAAACCACTCATGCATCACGCCGCGGTCAAATCCCCATAGCGTGCACCGCACCGCCAGCGCATCACCGATCGCGATTTCGTGCCTTGGCGCTTTTTGGACGCCGGCCGATCGAGCGCGTGACTGCGATACCATTCACCGGCATCCAAAAACCTGCACAGTACCGGACACTCTGCTTATCGCGGAGGTGAAATGTCGGCTGTAGGCGACACGCCTCTAGTATGCCTTACCGCTAGAGGGATTTGCACGGCCAGGACGCGCGACCTCATCATACCCACCGACGGCGGAGATCCACTGCACGAAGACCTCAATGGTTGCGCGGCGCGTGTGGTCGGGCGCATAAACCGGATAAAATCCGTAGCCGGGAAGAGCAAGGTCGAGCGCCTTGACAAGCGCGCCAGAGGCAAGGTCGTCGGCGACAATAACATCGCTGAATAGTGCGATGCCTTCAGCAAGAACTGCCTCGATCGCATGCAGCTCTTCGCGAAAGCTCAGCGCAATTTGGCACCCTTGCCGTGCTCGTGGATCGCTCACCGACGCCATCTCGAACCATCTCTTCCAATTGGGCGCCGTGCGATCATTCGCGAACCAATCGAAATGGATGAGCGGATACCCCATAAAATCAGAGGCTCGTTGGATGATAGGGCCATTGGCAAGCAGCTTTGGGCTGCACATGGGATAAAACTGATCTCGAAAAATCTCGTGCGACGCGCCGTGCGGCGCTGAACGGGCGTAGCGAATTGCGAGATCGGCCTCGTCAGCATCGAGCTTCACGACCCGGTCCACACCAATGATCGAAAGCGCGACATCTGCGTGCACGTCGCGCCACAGACTTAGCCGAGGCACCAACCAACGGCTGGCGAACGCGCTGGTGGTCGTCACGCGAAGCGGCTTTGCCTCCGCTTCCCCGGCGAGCGAGGCTAGAGCCGAAGCGAACACGTCAAAGCCGTCGCGAATTGCCGGGAATAACCTCGCTCCGGTATCCGAGAGCGCAAGCGGGCGCGGACGGCGGCGGAATAGCGGCTTGCCGCAATACTCCTCGAGCAGTCGTACCTGATGGCTGATTGCCGTGGGCGTGAGGCCGAGTTCCTTCGCTGCTTCTTTGAAGCTGAGGTG
>DASZGQ010000056.1:0-18120 GCA_035938735.1 Methyloceanibacter sp. | reverse complement strand
CGCCGCGGTCAGGGCAACCTCCTTGTGGGGAAGCGTCACATTGGCACCGGCATAGCCGCGGCCGCCGAGCGTACGGAGAAAATGCTCGATCTCCTCCGGCCGCACGGCCTCCAGCTCATAGGCACCCTCAAGACCATAGAGCTTCAGCCAGTAGCGGTGGATGACCGGTGAGTGCGAATGTGCGACCGGCCAGCCGATGACGCAGGCGCGTTTCACGGTTTCAGCCTTCGATGGCACCTTCGCGCCGGAGCGCATCGAGCAGCGGCAACAGCGGAAGGCCGAGAATGGAGAAATAGTCGCCGTCGATCTTCTCGAATAGCTGAATTCCGAGACCCTCGATCTGATACGCTCCGACCGAGCTCAGGACGTCTTCGCCAGCGGCGGCGAGATAGCGGCCGATGAATTGCGGCGTGAGCTTGCGCATCGTAAGCGTTGAGCTCTCAGCATAGGCCCAGACTGTTTCACCCTTGGTGGCAAGCGCGACGGCGCTATGCAAAATGTGGCTCTTGCCGGAGAGGTCGAGCAGCTCAGCCCTCGCCGCTTCCATGCTGTCGGGTTTGGTGAAGATGCGGTCGCCGAGCGCGAGCACCTGGTCGGCGCCGATGACGAAGGCGTCCCGGGCAAGCTCGCTGACCGCTTCCGCCTTGGCGCGGGCCAGCACCTCGGCAACGTCTTGCGGGCTTAAAGAGCCCGTGCTGCTGATCGCCTGGCGCATCGCATGCTCGTCGAGCTCTGGCCCCTCGACGATGAAGGCGAGGCCAGCCGCCTCCAGCAGACGCGCGCGGACCTTGCTCGACGAGGCGAGAATCAGCGGCGGGCGCCCGCTCTGCAGAAACCCGTTCATGGGTCGAGCACCGGCGCCCCACGGTCATGATAAAGGCGAAGGATCGCGGCGGCCGTCTCTTCGATGGAGCGGCGCGTGACATCGATCACCGGCCAGCCACGCCGCGCGCAGAGCCGACGCGTCTCGGCGATCTCAGCGGCGATTGCCTCGCGATCGACATAGGTGTCCAAATGCGAGGCGGCATGCTCCAGCACGCGGTTCTGGCGGACCTGCGAAATGCGCTCGGCGCTTGCCACAAGGCCGACGACGAAGGCGTTGGTGCGGGCTTCGAGCTTTGGTGGCAGGGGCACGCCTGGAATCAATGGCACATTGGCGGTCTTGTAGCCGCGATTGGCGAGATAGATGCTGGTCGGGGTCTTCGAGGTGCGGCTGATGCCGACCAGGAGGATGTCGGCGTCGTCGAGATTTTCTGGCAAATGCCCGTCGTCATGCAGCATGGTGAAATTGAGCGCTTCGATGCGCCGAAAGTAGTCAGCATCAAGCACATGCTGGCCTGCGACCGTCGGAATCGAGGAGATGCCAAGATAGGATTCGAACACCTGCAGGATGCTTTTCAACACCGGAACACAGGGGACGTTCAGCCGCTTACAGGTTTGTTCGACCTGCTCGGCAAGTTCCTGATTGACGATGGTGTAGAGCACGATGCCGGGCGTGGCCTCCACGTCCTTCAACACCCGCTCAAGCTCGCGTTTGCTGCGCACCAGCGGATGGATATGCTCGATGGCGCGCGCCTGCGAATATTGCACCCGCACGGCCTTGGCGACCACCACCAGCGTCTCGCCGGTCGCGTCGGAGATCATGTGTAGGTGGAAAGTCCGGGGAGCATCCATGGTGATGCCTCTGGATAACTGCGAATGATTAACGGAGCAACTGTGGGAGCGCCACGGGTCTATACCGGCCGATGCGGAGCAAGGCGCATGACTTCTTCACAGATTCGCTTTTGTCGAGAAAAAGGCCTCTATCTGGACACCCCGGCAATACCCATCCTCGTCCCCAGCCAAACGAAGAGACTGCCGACAGTCTATCCGAATTTTCCCCACAGCCCCCTCGTCAGCCGGAAGGCTTGGGTCAAGGCCGCTTTCGGGCGCCATATCTCCCGGCCTTGCCCACAGGGCAATATATGCGAGGCCGAAGGCGTCAGACCTCGTCACTGCTTCTCTGTCGACAGGGTGGTGCCAGAACGAAATGTCCGCTACTCACGGGACAACTATAGAAACAAAAATCTCTTATAAGACTCTCTCCTATGATTTTTTGAGAAAACCATGTTGCGCCCGTATTCGTCCAAAGGCCGATTGATCTCAGCTCTAACCGGTGAGGCCGTCGAACCACCGCCGATCTGGTTGATGCGCCAGGCCGGGCGCTATTTGCCGGAATACCGGGAGGTGAGGACCAGAGCCGGCTCTTTCCTCGATCTTTGCCTCAATCCCGAGCTCGCCGCGGAGGTAACGCTGCAGCCTTTGCGGCGGTTCGACCTCGACGCAGCGATTGTGTTCTCCGACATTCTCATGGTGCCGCTTGCCCTTGGGCAGAAGGTTGAGTTTGTCGAGGGCGAAGGCCCGAAGCTAGAGGCAGTGCGGAGCGACAAGGATCTGGTGCGGCTCGACCGGACCGCGGCGGAGCCAAGATTTGCGCCAGTCTACGAGACATTGGGGCGTTTGGTTTCGGAGCTCCCGGCCGGTGTGCCGGTAATCGGTTTCTGCGGTGCGCCCTGGACGGTTGCCACCTATATGGTCGAGGGCGGCGGCAGCAAGGACCAGGCCGAGGCCAGGCTCTGGGCCTATCGCGATTCTGCCTCCTTTCAACACCTCATCGATCTTCTGGTGGAAACCTCTACCGCCTATCTGCTCGGCCAGGTGAAGGCCGGCGCTAAAGTCCTACAGATCTTCGACAGCTGGGCCGGAGGCCTCCCTGAAGATGAGTTCGCCCGCTGGTGCAGCTATCCGACCCGCGCCATCGTCGCTGGCGTGAAGGCTAAAGCCCCTGAGGTGCCAGTGATCGGCTTCCCAAGAGGCGCAGGTGCGCAGAGCGAGGCCTATGCGCGGGAGACTCGCGTCGACGCCATTGGCTGCGACACGTCTATGCCGCTTTCCTTCATACGCGAAACTTTGCAGAGCCGCCTGCCGGTGCAAGGCAATTTCGATCCGCTTCTGCTGCTTGCGGGCGGGAAACATCTCGACGCCCGCGTCGCCACCATCCTCAACACGCTTGGCGGCGCACCTTTCGTGTTCAATCTCGGCCACGGCATTCTGCCCGACACGCCTCCGGAGCACGTCGCGCGGCTCGTCGAGCTAGTGAAGGGCAAGGCCTAGCAATCGCGATGCTGCTGTCCTATATCAAAGCCTTTCACGTCATCGCGATCATAGCCTGGATGGCAGGGCTGCTCTACCTGCCGCGGCTCTTCGTGTATCACGCGGCGAGCGCCAAGGGCTCACACCAGTCGGAGACCTTCAAGGTGATGGAGCGCAGATCGCTCCGTTACATCACCACGCCTGCGATGATCGCAAGCTGGATCTTGGGCCTGATCCTCGCCTTCTCCGGTGCGATCAACTGGAAGGCCGACGGCTGGTTCCATGCCAAGCTCGCGCTCGTGATCCTGCTGTCGGCGTTTCACGGTGCGTGCGCTAAATGGACCAAGGACTTCGCCATGGATCGCAACACCCATGATGCGCGCTTCTATCGCATCATGAACGAAATGCCGACGCTGCTCATGATCGGCATCGTGATTTTGGTGATCGTGCGGCCTTTTTGACAGCGTCCGCAAACCTGTTCCGCCCGCCGCATTGGTCTGCTATAAGACGAGTCGCATCCGATCCGGGACGCAGTTGCGGCCCGAAAAATCCTTGAAAATTGGGTCACCCGGCGCGGAGCAGGCTCGAAGTCCTGCCTCACGCCCGAGGCAAATCTCCCCTTCCACGCAATGACCACATGCAAAGCGCGTGTGGAAACCTCAGAAAACAACGATTCCCTATTTGGAGTAGCAGTGCATGCAGGAAATGAAACTGCAGGACCTCAAGACGAAATCACCGACGGAGCTCCTAAGCTTCGCCGAGGAGGTCGCCGTCGAGAACGCGAGCGCCATGCGCAAGCAGGAGCTGATGTTCGCGATCCTGAAACAATTAGCCGCCCGTGACGTCGATATTACCGGCACCGGCGTGGTCGAGGTGTTGCAGGACGGCTTCGGCTTCCTGCGCTCGCCCGACTCGAACTATCTCGCCGGCCCCGACGACATCTATGTCTCGCCGTCGCAGATCCGCCGCTTTGGCCTCAGGACCGGCGACACGGTCGAAGGCCAGATCAGAAGCCCGAAAGAGGGCGAGCGCTATTTCGCGCTGCTCAAGGTCAACACCATCAATTTCGATGACCCCGAGAAGCAGCGCCACAAGATCCATTTCGACAATCTGACGCCGCTCTATCCCGACGAGTGGCTGCAGATGGAGATCGAGAAGCCGACCAACAAGGATCTCACCGGCCGCGTCATCGACATCGTGGCGCCGCTCGGCAAGGGCCAACGCGGGCTGATCGTGGCGCAGCCCCGCACCGGCAAGACCATCATCTTGCAGAACATCGCCCACTCGGTCACCGCCAATCACCCGGAGTGTTATCTGATCGTGCTCTTGATCGATGAGCGCCCTGAGGAGGTGACCGACATGCAGCGCTCGGTGAAGGGCGAGGTGATCTCGTCCACCTTCGACGAGCCAGCCTCGCGCCACGTGCAGGTCGCCGAGATGGTCATCGAGAAAGCCAAGCGCCTCGTCGAGCACAAGCGCGACGTGGTGATCCTGCTCGATTCGATTACCCGTCTTGGCCGGGCCTACAACACCGTGGTGCCGTCGTCAGGCAAGGTGCTGACCGGCGGCGTTGACGCCAACGCGCTGCAGCGCCCCAAGCGGTTCTTCGGCGCGGCGCGCAACATCGAGGAAGGCGGCTCGCTCACCATCATCGCCACGGCCCTCATCGATACGGGGAGCCGCATGGACGAGGTGATCTTCGAAGAGTTCAAGGGCACCGGCAATTCGGAAATCGTGCTCGACCGAAAAGTGGCCGACAAGCGCATCTTTCCGGCCATCGACATCGCCCGCTCCGGCACGCGCAAGGAGGAGCTCCTCGTGCCGCCGGATCAGCTCAAGAAGATGTATGTGCTCCGCCGCATCCTGAACCCGATGGGCACCCAGGACGCGATCGAGTTCCTGCTCGACAAGCTGAAGCAGACCAAGGGCAATTCCGAGTTCTTCGACTCGATGAACACGTAGCCCCTGCACCAACCATTGTGGTGCGCGCTACTGATCCGGGCATCGCTTCCGTTGCGCGCATCCCGGCGAAAGCCGGGATCCAATTTTTTGGCTCTCGCTTCGCGGTGCTGGATTCGGGCTTACGCCGGAATGACGAGCGTCGCGGGAGTCACCAAACTGTAACCTGCCGGTAATGTCGCGCGACGCTCATGAGCGCGTCGTGAATTAACTCTCGGGTGCGGCGAGTTTGATCATGGGACAAAATGACCGCGCCGCCGGACTCCGAAAGTGATAAGCCAGACGTCGTGGTGGCTTCCCCCCGAGCCATCACGTCTCTCTCCACGTGGACTGTTCTGGAAGAAGCCCCGCCCCCCGGACGGGGCTTCTTCTTTTCTATGTCGCGCGATTGCCCTTGGGCGAAAGCACCATGTCCTCGGTGCCGAACACGCGCGCGCCGCCATGCTGGTAGCGGAACTGGGTCTTGCGGCTCCGCCCGAATGCGTCGCGATAGGTGATCGCGCCGAAGAAATAAATGGCGGAGGTGCCGAGCTTGATCTTGCTCATGTCCTCTTCGGTGAGCGGCTCTGCCAAACGAGACTTGATGGTGAAGCCGTCGCGGCCCGGATTGACGGTCCGCTCGCCGTTTTCCGGCCGCCCGGGCTCGAAACGGTCAGTCGAATCGTGCACCTTGGTCTCGGCCCAATAGCTCGCGTGATGGGCGGGCGTCTGACCGAAGTTCCGCACCGTGCACTCCACGACCGGCCGCTCGCCGGCTTCGACTCCGGTGATGAAGGTTTCGCTCGGGCCGAGATAGGCGCGGAGCTGCATCTTCGAAAAGTCGGCGGTGCCGGCAACGAGATCGCGCGCAGCGAACCACAGGAAGATGGTTGACAGCGCGAGGATCAGGGCAAACGCCGCGATGATGTCCTCGCGGTTCTCGGTGAAGAAGCGCCCCAGGCAGCCCCTCGGGCTCATGGCGACATAATAGGAGGTGCCGTGGTTCTGCGGCTCGCTGGTGGGCGTGGTGGCCTGCGGCGCCCCCTCCTTGAGGCAGGCCTGGAACGAGGGCGCGGTGCCCACGAGCAAGGCGCCGATCAGCAGCAGGATTGCAAAAAAGACCCAGGCGCGAAGTCTCAGCATCCCCCGCCGCCGCCTCAGTTGCCTCAGGTGCCGCTTAAGCTAACCGTAACCACACGCTCGCGGAAGGACTAACCGTTTGGTATTAAAACCCCTGCCCCCGGTGAGACGTGCAAGCTCGTGCCCTACTCTCGCCAATGAAAGCCCCCGGCTCGCTTCGATTTCCAACAATGGGCCGAACCAGACTTTTGTTCCCGCGTTAGTCTGTTATTCGAGAGGCCACAACGATGACGACACCAGAAACCAACCGCTATCGCGGTTACGACATTGTGCCGATGCGGCAGTGGTCGCAATGGTGCGCAAGCGTCTATCCGACCCGCGCCGATCTTCCGATTCTGCTGCGCTCGACGCTGAACACGCTCGCGGAGCGCAAAGAAGACGCGGTGGCCGAAGCCAAGCAGAGCATCGATCGCCTTCTAGAGCGCCTGAACTATAAGCGCCCTTGAGCCTAGGAACGATCGGCCAGAACAGGCGTTTCGCCTGAAACGGACGGGCTTCTATGTGCGTGGCAGGGCGCCGGATCGTTTTCGTATTGCGTTTTGAGAGAGAAGCCCCGTTCGCCCCCTCGAGCGGGGCTTCTTCATTTCAGGCGAAGCGTGGGTTGTGCTATGCCAATGCCGGTGGTCGTTCCCTGCGATCACCCCTTTGGTACGGAAGCCCCGGTCGATCCACCTTGGCCGGGGCTTCTTGCAACTCTTGACAAATTGTAGGCGGTTCGAGGGGCAATCCGAAACTTCTGCGGTGCTATGGGAGTGCCGGTGATGGCGACCCTCCCGTCACTGTTCCTCTTTGGAACCAGAAGCCCCGCCCTCCCCCCGCGCGGGGCTTCTTTCTTTCGTGGAACTCAATCGCTGCAATCGGGGTTTCCGTCTACAGGACCGGCCTTTCCCCCACCCCGGCCCCCAAGGCCCTTCACCGGCGGCTGGTCCGGAAAGTTGCGTGAGTAAAACTAAATTAAAGGCGGGAACGAATGCCCTTGTAGCTGCGATTGCGAAGGAGCGGCCTGCAAGGAAGCGCGATCCCGAAAGGCGCACCATCGAAGGATGAGTAGGCATTAGAGCGCCTGGCCAAGGAGCTCTTTCATGCCCCCGTGAGCCCGTGAAGACATGATGGGGCGACGGGCTGGATGAAGGCCGAAGCACCCACCACATAAATCGAACCGGAAAAAAGCCGGTGATCGGAGGTGCCTCGCTCAAATTTTTGATGCCGCCCACCCGTCCACAACGCCACCACGCCTCCGGGCGGGGTTAGGCCGGTGCTCGTGCACCGGCCTTCATTAACGCGATTCGAAATCTTCAACAACATATTTGGAACTGCTCTTGAAGTTCCACTAAATCCTGTGAGCGGATTGGGTATCATGCGATCAGCGCTCGACAGACCGCTCGTAAGATGCTCACGAGCCAGACACACCGCTGCGGGGCGACTCCCGCACGGGCTCCACCAGCAGCGCCGCGGGCTCCGTCACCGGCGCGGGGCATTGCGGGCCGATGCAAACACAGGCCGTGGGCTTGCTGCCGATCACGGTCCTCCCGTGCTATCAGCGCACATGCGGATCAATTGGAAAGAGATCTGCAAATTCCTGGCGGGCGCATTCTTCGTGAGTGCGGGAGTCCTTTTCTACCTTTACCTCACCAACACACGCCGGTCCCGCTCCTCGGAACGGATGTCGTGATATCGCCCGAAGTCAACGGCCTACGCTCGATCGCGCATTTCGGTTTCTTTCTGATTACCTTCTATCTCGGTTTCATCCGGAAATAGTTCGTGCGGCCTTGACCGTCTCCACGAGCGCTGCTGGCTCCGTCACCGGCGCGGAGCATTGCGGGCCGATGCAGACATAGGCCGTCGGCTTGCCGTCGATCGCCGTCTTGCCATGCGCCGGCGAACTCGCCGGTAGAGTCTCGTCTGCACCCACCTCCTGCACCACGGCGCCGGGCAGCGACACATCGGCGAGCGCACGCCGCAGCTCCTTCGCGTCGCCGCCCTCCGGCACCACGATGACGATATGCGCCGGCGCATTGAGATCGATCGCGCCGGTGAGCAGGCCGGTATGCGAGAACACATTGCGCGACACCGCGCCGGCGAACGCGCGCACGATTGCTTCCGCGCGCTCGCGATAGTGCTCATCGCCAGTCCACGAATAAAGCGCCATCAAATTCGATACCATGGTGCCGTTCGCGTTCGGCGTCGCGTCGTCGAGCGCGTTGATCGGCCGCACGATGAGATCGCCGGTGTCGTCGGCGGCGAGATAGTAGCCGCCGTGTCCGTCCGCCCAATAGTGACGGTCGAGCACATCCGTCCACTCGCGCGCGCGATCGACGTACTCGCACTTGCCGGTGACGCTGGCGAGCGCGAGCGCGCACCTGATCATGTTGGCGTAGTCGGTGGCAGTGGCCGGCGCCTTCGCCTGGCCGGCGCGATAGGAATGCAAGAGCCTCCCGTCCGAAGTCATCTTTGTACTGATGAACTCGAAGGCGCGCTCGGCGGCTTCGAGCCACTCCTTGTCGAAGGCGTGGGCTGCCTTGGCCAAGGCCGCGATGGCGAGGCCGTTCCAGTCGGCGAGCACCTTGTCGTCGAAGCCAGGGCGGATTCGCGTGCCGCGGCGGGCGAGCAGCTTAGCCCGCATGAGTGTGAGCCGCGCCTCAGTGGTCTGGTCGCGAAGCTCTAAGTTATTGATCCTATTTAGAATATTGTGGCCTTCGAAATTCCCCTCCGGCGTCACGTCGTAGATTTCGGCGAACAGCGGCGCATTGTCGGGGCCGAGCACGTCCTCGATCTCGGCCGCGCTCCATACATAGAACTTGCCCTCCTCGTCTTCGCTGTCGGCGTCGAGCGATGAGGCGAACGCGCCCTCGCTCCGCATCTCGCGCAACAGCCAGTCCACGGTGTCGCGCGCGCGGAGCGCAAGCAGTGGCACCTTCGTCTCGCGCCACACCTCGGTCATCAGCTCGAGCAGCAGTGCGTTGTCGTAGAGCATCTTCTCGAAATGCGGCACGAGCCAGCGCTCATCCACGCTGTAGCGGGCGAAGCCGCCGCCGAGATGATCGTAGATGCCGCCTTGCGCGATGTGGGTGAGGGTGAGCGTCACCGCCTCGAGGGGATTGGGCTGGCCGTAGCGGAGGCCTGCACGCCACAGGAAATTGAAGAATTGCGGCTGCGGAAATTTCGGCGCGCCCCTGATGCCGCCATGCGTTGGATCGACGAGTTGCAGGAGTCGCGAAGCAAGATCGGCGAGCGCTGCGTCGCCGGGGATCGCGCTCGCGGCAGTATCGAATCTCGTCGCGAGCCGCTCCTTGAGCGCGTCGGCATTCTGCTTCACCTTCGCCGGCTCGTCGCGATAGACGCGGGCGATCTCCTTCAGCACATGCAGGAAAGCGGGGCGGCCGTAGCGCGCCTGCTTGGGAAAATAGGTGCCACCCCAGAAGGGCTCTGCGTCGGAGGTGAGGAACATGGTGAGCGGCCAGCCGCCCTGCTCGCCGAGCTCGTGCAGCGCCGCCATGTAGATCGCATCGACGTCCGGGCGCTCCTCGCGGTCGACTTTGATGTTGACGAAGAGGTCGTTCATCGCGCCCGCGGTCTCGGCGTCCTCGAAACTCTCATGCGCCATGACGTGGCACCAATGGCAGGCGGCATAGCCGACCGAGAGCAGGATGGGCTTGCCCGTGCGCTTGGCCTCGGCCAGCGCCCCAGGCCCCCAGGCCCACCAATGCACCGGGTTCTCCTGGTGCTGGAGCAGGTAGGGGCTTGTCTCGCGGCCGAGGCGATTTCCGGCCTCCGGGCGTTCCTCCGCAGGGGCGTCTGTCATCGGGCCTCCAATCCCAACTAGAATAAGGCAACTCCTTGGCAGAAAGCCGATCCATGCAATGCCGAATTCCATGAGCCAAAGGCCAGACACCATCTGCGCGCAGGCCAGTGCTCCTGGGCGAGCCGGGGTCGCGGTGATCCGCATCTCGGGTCGAGGGGCGGGGGATGCCTTGCGTCAGCTTTGCGGCCCGCCGCCTCCGCCGCGGCAAGCGAGACTACGCAAGCTCAAGGATCCGCGGAACGGCGAGGTGCTCGATCGCGGGCTCGCGCTGTGGCTGCCGGGGCCTTCGAGCTTCACCGGAGAGGACATCGCCGAGCTGCACGTCCATGGCGGCCGTGCCGTGGTCGGCCGCGTGATCGATGCCTTGCTGTCGCTCAAAGGCGTGCGGCTCGCGGAAGCCGGAGAGTTCGCGCGGCGCGCCTTCGAGAACGGCAGGCTCGACCTGACCGAGGTGGAGGGGCTTGCCGACCTGATCGCCGCCGAGACCGAGGCGCAGGCGCGCCAGGCGCTCGCGCAAGCCGAGGGCGGAGCGCGGGCACTCTACGAGCGCTGGCGCGAGGACCTGATCAAGGCGCAGGCGCTCGCCGAGGCCGGTCTCGACTTCGCCGATGAGGCCGACGTCGCCGCCGACGCCGCGGTCGAGGCCGACGCTTCCGTCGCCGAACTGCTGGGCGCAATCTCGCGGCATCTTGCCGATCGCCGAGGCGAGCGCTTGCGCGACGGCTTCCGTGTCGTCATCGCCGGGCCGCCGAATGTCGGCAAGTCAAGCCTGCTGAACGCGCTCGCGCGACGCGACGCGGCCATCGTGTCAGAGGAGGCGGGGACGACCCGCGACGTGATCGAGGTTCATCTCGACCTCGGGGGATTGCCGGTGATCGTCACCGACACCGCGGGGATAAGGGAGGCTGTGGGTGCCGCCGAGGCTGAGGGGGTGCGGCGGACGCTGGCGAGAGTCAGTGACGCCGATCTCGTCCTCTGGATGGTCGATGCGACCGCGCCGCAATGGGAGCCCAAATCCGCGGAGATCCTGGCAAATGCCGTGCATATCCGGGTGTTGAACAAGATAGATCGCGTTAAATCATTACATATCGCCGATGGCGTCGTGCTGTCGGCAAAGACCGGCGCTGGCGTGGCCGAACTCGTTGAAATCCTGTCCAAACGTGCCGAAGAGGGGCTGGCCGTAGGCGAGCCTGCCGTCATCACGAGAGCCCGCCACCGAGCCGAGCTCGAGGCTGCCGCGCAAGCACTTGCCAGGTTCCGCGAGGAGCGGGGAGGGCCGGAAATCAAGGCCGAGGAGCTTCGCCTCGCCGCCCGTCATCTGGGCCGTCTCACCGGGCGCATTAACGTCGAGGAGGTGCTCGGCGCCATCTTCTCCGAGTTCTGTATCGGCAAATAAATCAGGTAAATCAAAGCGCTCAAGCAGCGAAGCGTTTAGCGCGTCAAGATTGATTCACGTGAAACATTCCCTCCGCTTTGACGGACGTTCCGGAACGGACTAGGTACTGGCGCCATGAGCAAAGCGCACGATTCCAAGGCGTTTCATGTGGTGGTTATAGGCGGTGGCCATGCCGGCTGCGAGGCCGCGGCGGCCGCGGCACGCCTTGGCGTGCGCACGGCACTCGTCACGCATAGCTTTGCCACCATCGGCGAAATGTCCTGCAATCCGGCCATTGGCGGGCTCGGCAAGGGGCATCTCGTGCGCGAGATCGATGCGCTTGACGGCCTCATGGGACGGGTGGCGGATGCCGCCGGCATCCAATTCCGCGTGCTGAACCGCAGCAAAGGCCCTGCAGTGCAGGGCCCGCGCGCCCAGGCCGACCGGAAACTTTACCGCCAGGCCATGCAGGAAGCGATCCGCGCCACACCGAACCTCGAGGTCATCGAGGCGGCCGTCGAGGACCTGATCGTCGACCAGGGCACCGCCGCCGGAATCGTCACTGCCGATGGCCGAAGCATCCCGGCCGGCGCGGTGGTGCTGACCACCGGCACCTTTCTCAACGGCCTTATCCACATCGGCGAGCGCAAGATCCCGGCAGGGCGCATCAACGAAGCCCCGGCACGCGGACTGTCGGAGCGGCTCTATGGGCTTGGCTTGCGCATGGGCAGGCTCAAGACCGGAACGCCGCCCCGTCTCGATGGCAGCACCATCCATTGGGACGCACTGCAAGTGCAGCAGGGCGACGAGCCACCCCAGCCGTTCTCCTTCCTGACGGACCGCATCACCAAACCGCAGGTCGTTTGCCACATCACCCACACCAATGAAGCGACCCATGCCATCATCGCCGCCAACCTCTCTCGCGCGCCGATGTATTCCGGCGACATCAGGAGCGTCGGCCCGCGCTATTGTCCCTCCATCGAAGACAAGGTCGTGCGCTTCAAGGAGCGCGAGCGGCATCAGATTTTTCTCGAGCCGGAAGGCCTCGACGACGACACCGTCTATCCGAACGGCATTTCCACCTCGCTGCCAGAGGACGTGCAGCTTGCCTTCCTCGCCACCATCCCGGGCCTCGAAGAGGCGCGCGTGAAGCGGCCCGGCTACGCCATCGAATACGACTACGTCGATCCGCGCGAGCTGACGCCAGGACTCGAGGTCAAGGCGGTGCCGCGCCTATTTCTCGCCGGACAGATCAACGGCACGACGGGATATGAGGAAGCCGCGGGGCAGGGGGTACTTGCCGGCATCAACGCCGCGCGCGCGGCAGGAGTCGCAAGCGATCCGTTCGTCGTCACCCGCGCCGACGGTTATCTCGGCGTGATGATCGACGATCTCGTGACGCGCGGCGTGGCCGAGCCCTATCGCATGTTCACCTCGAGAGCCGAGTTCCGGCTCACGCTCCGCGCCGACAATGCCGACCAGCGCCTCACGCCGCTCGGGCTCGCCGTCGGCTGTGTTGGCAGCGAGAGAGCTCAGGCCTTCGCCGCGAAGTCGAAGACACTCGGCGACGGCGAGGCGCTGCTGAAGAGCCTCGCCCTTACGCCTGACGAGGCTGCCAAGCGCGGCCTTACCGTCAATCGCGACGGACGGAAGCGGAGCGCGTTCGAGCTTCTCGCTTATCCCGACATCGACCTCGTGGCGCTCGCGCGCATCTGGCCCCAAATCGATGCGCTCGACACCAAGATCGCCGACCAGCTCGCTGTCGACGCGCGCTATGCGGTCTATCTGAAGCGCCAGGAGATCGATATCGCCGCCTTCCGCAAGGAGGAGGGGATCGCCATCCCGCAGGACTTTGGCTTTGAAGGGATCGCCGGGCTCTCTACCGAACTCAGGCAGAAGCTAGAGCGCGACCGCCCGGCAAGTCTCGGCCAAGCGGCAAGGCTCGATGGCATGACGCCTGCCGCGCTGCTGCTGCTGCTTGCGCATCTGAAGAAGGGCTCGCGGTGGAAGACCGCCTGACGGCACGCCTGGGGGCGGGGCCCGACGAGCGGTCGAATCCCATCGCCGGACCTGAAGAGTTCGCGGAAGCCTTTAAAGTTCCACGTGAAACAATCCACAGGCTTGTCCGTTACGCCGAGCTCCTGACTAAATGGCAGGCGCGCCAGAATCTCGTCTCTGCCAAGACACTGGCCCACCTTTGGGACCGGCATTTCGCCGATTCCGCGCAAATCCTGCGGCTCGCGCCCGACGCCCATGTCTGGCTCGACCTTGGATCTGGCGCGGGATTTCCGGGTCTTGTCATTGCCATTCTTCAGGCGAATCACGCTAATTTCTGCATGCATCTGGTCGAGTCCACCGCCAAGAAGTGTGCGTTCCTTGCCGAGGTCGCCCGCGCCACGTCGGCGCCTGTGGAGATCCACTGCATGCGCATTGAAGAGCTGAGCAAGACCGCTACAAGCCTCAAGCCCGAAATCATCACCGTCCGGGCGCTAGCGCCATTGCCGCGCTTGCTCGAGCTCGCAGCACCGTGGTTCGGGCCAGGGGTGAGGGGGCTGCTCTTGAAGGGCCGCGACGCCAGCCAGGAAATCGATGCTGCCGACCGGCGGTTCGATTTTGCCTGCCAACTCCATCCAAGCATCACCGCCGAAGACTCATTCATCGTCGAGATCAGCGACTTGGCGAAGCGCTCGAAGGCGAAAGCGCGATGAACACGCTTCACCCACGCCGCACGCGCGTGCTCGCTCTTGCCAATCAGAAGGGCGGCGTCGGCAAGACCACGACGGCGATCAATCTCGGCACGGCGCTCGCCGCCATCGGCGAGCGTGTGATGATCATCGACCTGGACCCGCAAGGAAATGCCAGCACGGGCCTCGGCATCGAAGAGCGCCGCCAGTCGACGTCAGACGTGCTGAACGGCAAGGTGCTCTTCGCCGCGGCGCGGGTGCAGACGAATGTGCCGGGGCTCTCAGTGGTGCCGGCCACCATCGACCTCATGGCCTTCGAGCGTGAGTCGATGGCCGCCACCGGGCGGCATTATCGTTTGCGCGACGCCATCGCCCTGATGCTGGCAACCGAGGAGCCGGAGAGCGCCACCACCTACATCCTCATCGACTGCCCGCCATCGCTCAACCTTCTCACCGTCAATGCGCTCGCCGCGGCCGACGCCGTGCTCGTGCCGCTGCAATGCGAATTCTTTGCCTTGGAAGGCCTCGCGCAACTGTTGAGCACCGTCGAGGAGATCAGGGTCCGCCTCAATCCGAAGCTCCTTATCCACGGGGTGGTGCTCACCATGTACGATCAGCGCACGACGCTGGCAGATCAGGTGGTTGACGACGTGCGACGGGTGCTCGGCGACAAGGTCTACGCCACCATCATCCCGCGCAATGTGCGGGTCGCGGAGTCTCCATCCCACGGGAAGCCGGTGCTTTTGTACGACTATCGATGCTCCGGCAGCCAGGCCTATATCCGGCTTGCTTCCGAGGTGATCGAGCGCGAGCGGCGGATGCGTGCGGCGTAATTCAGGCGTCTCAAGCGGCGGCGGAAACAAGGAGACCACCATGGCTGTCGGCATGCATAAGATGAGGCTCGGACGAAGCCTTGCCTCGCTGATCGGCGAGGGCGAGAGGGCCGAATTCGGCGAGGTTGAAGGCCAGCGCAACGTGGCGCTGGATGCGCTCAAGGCCGGGCGCTTCAACCCACGGCGAAATTTTTCGGAGGAGCAGATCGAGGAGCTCGCAGTCTCGATCCGCGAGCGTGGGCTGGTTCAGCCGCTCGTGGTGCGCCCCGTGCGTGGCGAGCATGAGTCTTACGAGATCGTCGCCGGCGAGCGGCGTTGGCGGGCGGCACAGCGCGCCAATCTGCACGAGGTGCCGGTCGTCGTGCGCGCGCTCTCGGACAAGGAAGCGATCGAGATCGCCATCATCGAGAACGTCCAGCGCGAGGATCTGAACGCGGTGGAGGAGGCGGAAGGCTATCGGCTGCTGATGGACGGCCATGGCTATACGCAGGAGGATTTGTCCAAGGTCATCGGCAAGAGCCGAAGCCATCTCGCCAACACGCTGCGTCTTCTGAGGCTGCCGGAGCGCGTGCAGGCTCTGTTGCGGTCAGGCGCGCTGAGCGCCGGCCACGCGCGCTGCCTGATCGGGCGCGAAGATGCCGCGGCGCTCGCCGAGCGGATCGTTAACGAAGGGTTAACGGTGCGCCAGGTCGAGGCGCTCGTTCAGGACCGTCCCGCAACTCCAAGCAAAGGCCGAAAGAGCAGGGCGAAAAATGCCGACACGCGCGCGGCCGAGTCGGAGCTCAAGGAGGCCTTAGGGCTCGATGTCGATATCCGCTCCAGAAGTGGCGAAAAGGGCGAGCTTCGCATCCGCTACACAACGCTCGATCAGTTCGAAGATCTGCGCCACCGGCTCTTGAAGCGCCCCGGCTACTGTTAGTCGCGCAGAAATTCTTCGGCACGGAACAGTGATTTGAACGGAACGCCGGCAGCGGCATAGAGCTCGGCCGCGCCCTCCCCGCGATCGAGGATCGACAGCACGAGCGCGACGGTTCCGCCTGCCGCCCTCACCTCCTCCACGGCTTGCATGGCCGAGCCTCCAGTGGTGGTGACGTCCTCAAGAATGACGGCGGTCTTGCCTGACAGGTCAAGTCCTTCGACGCGCCGCTTGGTCCCGTGATCCTTCGGCGTCTTGCGCACGAAGAAGCCATGCATCGGGCGCCCGCCCTCTATGCTCTTCATCGCCACCGGCGCGATCAGCGGCACGGCGCCCATCTCCAATCCGCCCACGCAATCCGCCTTCACATCGCGAAGCTCATCGATGATCAGCTCGGCGAGGAGGCTCGCGCCATCCGGATGTAGCATGGTGGGTTTGCTGTCGAAGTAGTAAGCACTCTGCTTGCCAGAGGCCAAGGTAAAGCTGCCGCGCCGGAATGAGCGCTCCTTGATGAGATCGAAGAGCCGTTCACGCAGATCGATCCTTCTGCGACGCTGGTCCATGATCACCCTCGGCACTTGGCAGCGTGACGGGCGGTACACCGGTTTTGATCCCGCCGCAACACGCTTCGCGTGAAGCAATACGAGCGCGCTAGGCGCGGTAGCCCGAGCGGTTCTCCCCTCGCCGCGTCAATGTAAGTACCAGACGCTCGGCCACGGCGCGTTCGAGGTCAGGGTTGAGCCGCGATCGCTTCACCGCCCCCTGAATCAGCGGAAGCGCCTCGAGCAGGCGCTGCATCCCGATGCGGCGGCTACGGGAGAGAAGGGCCTCTCTTCTGCTGAAATGAGGAGGCGGCCGCAGCGACCGCAGCACCTGGTCCCCGCTGACGCCGCCGGCCTGCGCAGCGGCGATGCGATGAAGCTGCATGAAGTGGCGCCCAAGGGCATTGAGGGCGACCGGCGGCGCGGTGCCAGCCGCGTCGAGGCGGCCAAGCTGGCGGACAGCCTCCGCTGTATCGCCGCCGCTCACCTCGTAGACGAACGTCTCGACGGCGATCTTCGCGCCGTCGCCGACGATCGCATCGATGTCCGCGGTGTTGACGCGCCCGCTCCCGGCCGCAAACAGCGCGAGCTTGGCGACCTCGGCGCGCGACAGGGCTTGGTCGGCGCCAAGCCGCGTCATGAGGTGGGCACGCGTGTCGCTGTCGATGGCGAGGTCGGCCTTGTGTAGCTCTGCGTCGATCAGTTCGGAGATTGAGTCCGCGTCGACATAGCTCGCCATTGCCGCGGCTGTGGGATGCGTCTCGAACAATTTGCGCAAGGCAGAATCCGGCCTGAGCGCGCCAGCCTCCACGATCAATGCGTTGGCAAGCGGCGCTTCGAGCAAAGCTTTCAGCGACGGAACGTCGAGCCTTGGATTGGCGGTTACTCGCACGACCTTGCGCTCGGCGAACATCGGGATGGTGCGGAGCTCGACTTCAATCCGCGCTGGGTCCTCTGCAAGGTCTCGCTCGTCGAGACGCACGAACTCGGTTGCGTCTTTGCGCTTGCCGGCGAGGGCATCGGCGAGCGCAGCGGCGCGTTCCGCTACGAGCCCCGCGTCTGTCCCATAGACAAGTGCGGCGCGGCATTCGGTGGTGAAGGCCTTCAGCAGGCGCTGAAACGTGTTGGTCTTGTAGGCGACCATGCGAAACGGGTTGCCTCAGAGAGACGATGCTTTACGCCTGCTGCGAGATATAGGCAGCAATGCGGACCTTGATGGTGTCGGCGACGGTGCGCGCGGCGCGGTTCTCCGCATCGACCTGGGCGCGCACGTTGGAGAAGACCGTCTGGAAGCGTTCAAAGGCTGCGCGCGATGTCGCCTTGCCTTCGAGCACGACTCTGCCGTCATGGCTGATCAGCTTGAAGGTGGCGTCGAGCTCGTAGACCTCCCCTTTGGCATCGCCCGAGATCTGCACAAGCTGTTTGATCAAGCTTTCCTTGATCACGATGTCGAGCTTGTAAGTCGGTGGCGCCGGGGTGCCACCGCCGGTGTTCTCGAAGATGAGCTCGTTGCGCAGCCTCTGGCCGACACGGCCGGGGATGGGCGTGACGTCAACGCCGGCCATGACGGCGCCGAGCCTCGAGCCGCCGGCGGTCGTGCCGTAAAGCGGTTGGATGTCGCAGCCGGCCAAGGCAACGGCCGCGGTCACAGCCAAAGCCACAAGCAATGGCTTATGCCACCACATTGACGATCCTCTGCGGTACGATCACGACCTTCTTAATTTGACGTCCCCCGATGGCGCGCACGACATTGTCGAG
>DASZGQ010000055.1:0-20021 GCA_035938735.1 Methyloceanibacter sp. | reverse complement strand
GCTCCTGCATGGCCGAAAGCTCGGCCTTTAGATTGGCGATCTCATCGTCGCTACGAGGCGCCTCTGTGGTTTCTTTGAGACCTGCTACCGGCGCGTGGTCGTTCTTGCTCTCACCGACGCCCGAGAAGGGGCTGAACAGGCCAAGCGCCCGCTCGAAGGTTGCAAAGTTCTTGCGCACCTGCTCCTGCATGGCTTCAAAAGCCGCCGTGCCGAAGGTATGGGCGAAACGGCGGCGATATTGCTCCTGCTGCCGGGTAAGCGAATCGAGGCTGAATTCGAGATAGCTCGGCACCAACCGCTGCATGCTGTCGCCATAGAAGCGAATCAGCTGGCGCAGGAAACCGATGGGAAGCAGGTTCGTGCCTCTGCTTTCCTGCTCGACAATGATCTGGGTTAGCACCGAATGGGTGAGATCTTCGCCGGTCTTCGCGTCGTAGACGACGAAGTCTCTTTCCGACCTCACCATTTCGGCGAGGTCCTCCAGCGTCACATAGGTGCTCGTGTCGGTGTTGTAGAGCCGGCGGTTAGCGTATTTCTTGATGATGACCGGGCGGCTCTCCTGGTCGGTATCCCGTGCCACGTGTGTCTCTAGACTCCCTGGCCCTCGGCGAAATGCCAAGGCAAATTCATGCCGCAACTGCGAGATCACTAGCACGTTCTTTGTGCGCAGCACCAGAGGCTTTGCCGAAGATGGGCCGCTAGGCGTAGGCTTCCATAGCGTGAATCACTAGGGTATGACCTTGGATATGTTGGGGAAGTGGAGATCAGTATGAAAGACGAAGATGTTGTCATCGTCAGCGCGGCGCGGACGCCCGTTGGCTCGTTCAATGGCTCGCTGTCCAGCGTTCCCGCGCATTCGCTTGGTGAGGTCGCGATTCGCGCCGCTTTGGAGCGGGCGCATGTCGCCCCGGCCGATGTCGACGAAGTCATCATGGGTCAAGTTCTGACGGCGGGCCAAGGGCAAAACCCAGCGCGACAGGCGGCGATCGCCGCCGGCGTTCCCATCGAGGCCACCGCGTGGGGCGTGAACCAGGTTTGCGGCTCAGGGCTTCGCGCCGTTGCCGTCGGCGCCCAGCAGATCGCCACCGGTGACGCGGAGATCGTCGTCGCTGGCGGTCAGGAAAATATGAGCCTTGCGCCGCATGTCGCGCATTTGCGCAACGGCCAGAAGATTGGCGCACTCGAGCTCGTTGACAGCATGATCAAGGACGGCCTGTGGGAAGCCTTCAACGGCTATCACATGGGCAACACGGCCGAGAACATCGCCCGCCAGTGGCAGATCACCCGCGAGGAGCAGGACAAGTTCGCCACGGCCTCGCAGAACAAGGCCGAAGCCGCCAAGAAGGGCGGCAAGTTCAAGGACGAGATCGCGCCGGTCACGGTCAAGACCCGCAAGGGCGAGACCGTGGTCAGCGAGGACGAGTACATCCGCGAAGGCGCCAAGGTCGAGGACGCGGCAAAGCTCCGGCCCGCCTTCGACAAGGAAGGCACCGTCACCGCCGGTAACGCCTCAGGCATCAATGACGGCGCAGCCGCCGTCGTGCTGATGAGCGCCGCGGAAGCGAAGAAGCGCAAGCTGAAGCCGCTTGCCCGTGTCGTGTCGTGGGCAACTGTGGGGGTCGATCCCAAGATCATGGGCTCCGGCCCCATCCCCGCTTCGCGCAAGGCGCTGGAGAAGGCCGGCTGGAAGATCGGCGATGTCGACCTGGTCGAGGCCAATGAGGCCTTCGCCGCCCAGGCTCTCGCCGTGAACAAGGATCTGGCCTTCGACCCAGGCAAGGTCAACGTCAATGGCGGGGCCATTGCCATCGGCCACCCGATCGGCGCCTCCGGCGCCCGTATCCTCGTCACGCTCCTGCACGAGATGCAGAAGCGCGACGCCAAGAAAGGTCTTGCCACGCTCTGCATCGGTGGCGGCATGGGCATCGCCATGTGCGTGGAGCGTGACTAGAACGCGTTAGTGAGTAGTGCAGAGGCCTCGCGCCGGCGCGTCCGTCGCGGGGCCAATTCGACTTCAAAACGCGAAGCGCCATAAAGAGCGCCAACAAGGGAGGAAGCTATGGTGAGAGTGGCTCTCGTTACGGGAGGTACGCGCGGTATTGGCGCCGCCATCAGCAAGGCATTGAAGAAAGCGGGCTACCACGTCGCCGCCAATTACGGCGGCAACGACGACGCCGCCAACACCTTCAAGAAGGAAACCAAGATCCCGGTGTTCAAATGGGACGTCGGCGACTACGTCGCCTGTGAGAAGGGCGTCGTTAGCGTGGAAAACGAGGTCGGCCCGGTCGAGGTGCTGGTCAATAATGCCGGCATCTCGCGTGACGCCATGCTGCAGAAGATGACGCACGAGCAATGGGAGCAAGTGATCCGCACCAATCTCGACTCTCTATTCAACATGACCCGCCCGGTGATCAACGGCATGCGCGATCGCGGCTTCGGCCGGGTGATCAACATCGCCTCGATCAATGGGCAGAAGGGTCAACTCGGTCTCGTCAACTACTGCTCGGCCAAGTCCGGCGTGATCGGCTTTACCAGGGCGCTTGCGCTCGAAAGCGCCCGCAAGGGTATCACCGTGAACGCCATCGCTCCTGGCTATGTGGCGACCGAACTGCTCGCCGGCGTGTCCGAGGAAGTGATGAAGAGCATTGTCGGCCAGATCCCGGTCGGGCGCTTGGGCGAAGCCGACGAGGTAGCCCGCTGCGTGACCTTCCTCGCCGCCGACGAGGCCGCCTGGATCACCGGCTCGACCCTCACCATCAATGGCGGGCAGTTCATGGATTAGGGCTCGAACCCGTCAGGAGCGAGTTCGAAGCCGGCGAAGTCGAAGCCAGGCGCCACGGTGCAGCCGGTCAGCGTCCAGGCTCCGAGGCTGCGGGCAGTCTGCCAGGCTCCAGCGGGGACGAGTGCATGCGGTTGCTCGCCCCTAAGCCAATCCGGACCCAGGCGATACTCGTGGCGCGCCTCGCCATGCTTGACCTCGAGCAGCAGCGGCGCGCCGCCATACCAGTGCCACATCTCGGCCGCGTCGACGCGATGCCAGCGCGATACTTCGCCAGCCCTGAGCAGATAGAGGATCGCGGTCGAGTGCGCGCGACCCTTATGGCCGCTCTCGTCGCGGAAGGTCTCGTGGAAATAGCCGCCTTCCGGATGCGGCCCGAGCTTGAGGTGCGCGATTTTCTTCCGCTGTGAGGGGAGCCGCCACGGTCAGAACCTATCTTTGCGGCGCCGAGTCTCGCCGAAGATTTCCCACAGCTCCCTGCCCTCCATGCCGAGCCGCTTCTGGATCTCGGGGCTCGACGGACGCAGGAAGGGGTTGGTGACAAGCTCTTTGGCGATGGTGGTCGGCAGCGCCGGCTGCTTACGCTTGGCAAGCTCCTCAGCCTCGACGGCGCGAGCCTGAAGCGCTGCGTTGCCAGGTTCGATGGTGAGCGCGAACTTCGTATTGGCGCGGGTATATTCGTGCCCGCAATAAAGCTGCGTCTCCGGGGGCAGCGCCATCAGCTTTTGCAACGAGCGCCACATCATCTTGGCGTCGCCTTCGAGCAGCTTGCCGCAGCCGACCGAGAACAGCGTGTCGCCGACAAAGACGATGCCATTTTCGGGGAAGAGATAGCTGATATGTCCGCGTGTATGGCCTGGCGTCTCGATCACGAGCGCGTTGGAATTCCCCACCGCGAGACTGTCGCCTTCGCTCACCTCCACGTCGATGGCTGGGATGCTGTGCGCCTCTTGCTTTGGGCCAACGATGATGCAGCCGGTCAACGCCTTCAGCCGCTTATTGCCGGCGGTGTGGTCGCCATGATGATGCGTGATGAGGATATGGGTGAGCGTCCAGCCTTTCTCGCTGAGGGCCGCGAGGACCGCGTCGGCGTCTGGAGCATCGATGGAGGCCGTCGCACCCATCTCCGGGTCGTGGATCAGCACGCCGTAGTTGTCGCTGCGTGCCGGAAACTGGTGAACTTCAAGTTTTGCCATTGTTCTTTCTACCGCTGATGTGCCGGCCGGGACCGTAGCATCTCCTTAAACTGGATTGAAATGGACCCGATCGCCCTGACTGGGGACATAGTATCCTGCGCCGCCGGCGCTCGAGGCGCGCCTCGGCTTCGAGGATGAACGCTCGATGCATCTCGATGCCATCGACCTCAAGGATTTCTACGCTTCACCCCTCGGCGGTGTGGTGCGCCGATTGCTCGGCGCGAGGCTCCGCGCCCGCTGGAGCAACCTGCATGGCCAGAGCCTCTTTGGGCTTGGCTTCGCCACCCCCTATCTCGGGGCCTTCCGTGCCGACGCCTGTCCCTTGGGCGCTTTCATGCCGGAGGAGCTTGGCGTGATCTCCTGGCCGAAAGAAGGTAACGGGTTGAGCGTTCTCGTCGACGAGGCGGAGCTCCCGCTTCCCGACGAATGCGTAGACCGCCTGCTTCTCGTGCATTTGCTCGAATGGAGCGAGCGGACGCGGGCGCTATTGCGTGAGTTGTGGCGGGTGCTCGCGCCGAACGGGCGATTGCTCATCATCGTGCCGAACCGCCGCGGGCTCTGGGCGCGGGTCGACTCGACGCCCTTCGGTTACGGACGACCCTTCAGCCGCTCGCAAATCACGAAGCTTCTCAAGAACGCCATGTTCTCGCCGGAGGACTGGCAATACGCCCTCTATATGCCGCCCTTCAGCTGGCGCGTCCTGCTCAAATGGCCAGTGTTCTGGGAGCGGCTCGGCGTCGTGCTATGGCCAGCCTTCTCCGGCGTGATCCTAGTGGAAGCGACGAAGCAAATCTATGCCGCGGTGCCGGTCAAAGAGAGCCGCAAGCTTCGCCGCCGCGTGGTGCCCGTTCCTGCCGGAGTTACGCCGCAGGCGACCGTCAACGCGACTCGTCATGCCCGGACTTGATCCGGGCATCCACGCCGTTACCTCTCAGCGAGGTAAAGCGCTTGTGGAATGGATTGCCGGGTCAAGCCCGGCAATGACGGTGTAGGGAGCGAAATGACACCTACCGCGACAGCAGAAAAACCGCCTGCTCGCCGAATAGGTTCTGCATGAACAGCGGCATGGAGACGCCGAGCTTCGTGCCGTATGCGTTGAGCGCCACGACGCGCTCGACCTTGGCGCCGACATCGCGGCACAAATCCAAGAAGTCCTGGATGGTGCAGAGATGAATGTTCGGCGTGTCGTACCAGCGGTCCGGCAGATTGTCGGTCGTTGGCATCTTGCCGAGCAGCAGCCCCGTGCGCACCCGCCAATGACCGAAATTGGGGAAGGATACGATCGCCCGGCGGCCGATGCGCAGCAGCTGTTCGAGCACATGCCGCGGCGAGTAGGTCGCCTGGATGGTCTGGCTCAAGATGGCATAGTCGAAGGCGAGATCAGGATAGTGGACGAGGTCGGTGTCGGCGTCGCCCTGGATCACCGCGAGCCCCTGCGCCACGCAGGAATTCACCCCGGCCTGGCTGAGCTCGATGCCTCGCGCATCGACGCCGCGCTTGGCGGCAAGAAGGCGCAAAAGCGTTCCGTCGCCGCAGCCAATATCGAGCACGCGCGCGCCGGGCGTCACCATCTCGGCAATGAGCAAGAGATCGACGCGCGGGCTCTCCGCGCTGCGCACGGTCTGGGGCGGCACGTTCAGGTTCATGGCAGCCAGCCCTCAGGCTCGGCGATGCCGCGATGCCGCGCACCGGCGTTCAAGAATCCGCGAATGGTGTCGAACAACTCAGGCTCATGCAGCAGGAAAGAGTCGTGACCACCCTTGGTCTTGAGCTCCACGAAACTGACATTGGCGGCAACTGCGTTCAGCGCGTGCACGATCTCCCGGCTTTCCTCGGTGGGGAACAGCCAGTCGCTGGTGAAGGATACGAGGCAGAAGCGCGTGCGCGTGCCCTGGAAGGCATTGGCGAGCACGTCGCCATGGTCCGCGGCAAGATCGAAATAATCCATGGCGCGGGTGATGTAGAGATAGGAGTTGGCGTCGAACCGGTCGACGAAGCTCAGGCCCTGATAGCGGAGGTAACTCTCCACCTGGAAGTCTGCGTCGAAGCCGAAGGTGATTTTGTCGCGGTCCTGGAGGTTCCGGCCGAACTTGGTGTGCAGCGCATCGTCCGAGAGATAGGTAATATGCGCCGCCATGCGGGCAACCGCGAGCCCTTTGCGCGGGCTCGTGCCCTGCTCAAGATACCGGCCCTGGCACCAGTCGGGATCAGCCATGACAGCCTGCCGCCCCACTTCATGGAAGGCGATGTTCTGCGAAGAGTGGCGCGCGGCGCAGGCGATCGGCACCGCCGAAAACATACGGTCCTTATAGGTCGACGCCCATTCCAGCACCTGCATGCCCCCCATGGAGCCGCCCAGCACGCAAAGCACGTCAGGCACACCGAGATGGTCGAGCAGCCGCGCCTGGGCCCGCACCATGTCGGCGATGGTGATGACAGGAAAATCGAGCCCGTAGGGGCGTCCGGTCGCAGGATTGATGGAGCTTGGCCCGGTCGAGCCCATGCAGCCGCCGATCACATTGGGGCAGAGCACGAAATAGCGGTTGGTGTCGATTGGCTTGCCGGGGCCGACCATGGTGTCCCACCAGCCGGGCTTGCCGGTGACGGGATGGATGTTGGCCAAATGCTGATCGCCGGTCAGCGCGTGACAGACGAGCACGAGGTTTGACTTGTCGGCGTTCAGCGTGCCGTAGGTCTGATAGGCGATGGAAAAGGGCGCGAGCTTCTCGCCGCAGTCGAGCGGAAGCGGGTCGTCGAAATGGACGATCTGGCTCTCCGGATTGGCGATCTGCGCAAGCCGAACGGAATGGTCCAGAAACGCTTGCGATACCGGCGCTTCACTCATCAGTCTAAGTCCATGGCTCCATTCAGTTCGGAGGACATTATCCCTCCTAATTTGACAATTCGGCGTTAGCTAGGAGCTTGAGCCCGAAAGTCAATCTTTTCTTTGCCTTGGGCAAAGGAAAGGTCCTATGAGAGGCCCGCGCTAGGCGGATGCCACGGCGGCGGATCGACACCAGGAGATCAAAATGACGGCGAAGCGGGCCTTGCGCCCCCGGCAGGGCATTCTCGATATCGCGCCCTATGTGCCGGGGAAAAGCGCGCTCGTGGACGGCGGGCCGGCGATCAAGCTTTCCTCGAACGAGACGCCGTTCGGCCCCTCCCCGCGCGCCGTCGAGGCCTACCTCAAAGAGGCGCAGAACCTGTCGCGTTACCCCGACGGCTCGGCGCGTCCCTTGCGGGAAGCGATTGCCAAGCTCTATGGGCTCGACCCGGCTCGCATCGTGTGCGGCGCGGGCTCCGACGAGCTGCTCAACCTGCTCGCCACCGCCTATCTCGGCCCCGGCGACGAGGCGATCTATTCGCGCCACGGCTTCCTCGTCTACCGCATCGTCATTCTTGCGCGCGGAGCCACCCCTGTGGTTGCGCCGGAGAAAGAGCTCACCGCCGACGTCGACGAGATTCTCGCCCGCGTAACACCCGCCACGCGCGTGGTCTTCCTTGCCAACCCGAACAACCCGACCGGCACCTATCTCTCCTTCGACGAGGTCAAGCGCTTGCGCGCCGGCCTGCCCGACACTGTCCTTCTCGTGCTCGATGCGGCCTACGCCGAGTACGTGCGCGCCAACGACTACGAGTCGGGCATCGAGCTTGTGGCCACGACCCACAACACGGTGATGACGCGGACCTTCTCCAAAATCTATGGCTTGGCATCGCTGCGCATCGGCTGGGCCTATTGCCCCGAGGCGATCGCGGACGCGCTGAACCGCATCAGGGGACCATTCAACGTCACCGGCCCGGCAATTGCGGCCGGCGTCGCTGCGCTCGCGGATCGTGCCGGCGTGGCACGCGCGGCAGACCATAACGAGATTTGGCTCGCGCGCATGGCGGAAGCTCTGTCGGCGCTCGGCCTTACCGTGACGCTGAGTGCTGCGAATTTTCTCCTCGTCCATTTCCCTCGTGCCAATAGCCACTCGGCGGTCGAAGCCGACAAGTTTCTCCACTCGCGGCGGATTATCCTGCGGCGGGTCGAGGAATACGGCTTTCCCGGTGCGCTGCGCATGACCATCGGCACCGAGGAGGAGAATCTCGCGGTGCTCGATGCGCTCAAGGCTTTCATGGGCGCTTCCAGCGCAAGGCGCCAATGACCGAGCCTCTGTTCGACACCATCGCAATTGTCGGGCTTGGGCTGATCGGCTCCTCGGTCGCGCGCGGCGCCAAGCAGCGCGGCCTCGCGCGGCGCGTCATCGGCTACGATCTCTCGCTGCAGGTGCACACCCGCGCAAAGGAGCTCGGCTTTTGCGACCATGTTGCCAACACGCAAGCTGAGGCGGTGAAGGACGCCGAGCTCGTGCTCATCGCCGTGCCGGTCGGCGCCACGGCCGAGGCCGTAAAATCAATCGCGCCGCATTTCGCCAAAGGCGCGATTCTCACCGAAGTCGGCTCGGTCAAGGCCGCGGTGATCCGTCAAGTTCTCGCCGCGCTTCCCGCACAAACGACCTTCGTTCCGGGCCACCCCATCGCCGGCACCGAACATTCCGGCCCGGACGCGGGCTTCGCCGAATTGTTCGAGGGCCGCTGGTGCATCCTCACCCCATGTGAGAAGAGCAGCGAGGCCGCGGTCGAGAAGGTCGCGAAGTTTTGGAAAGGGCTCGGCTCCGCGGTCGAGACCATGACGCCGGAGCACCACGACATCGTGCTCGCCATCACCAGCCACATTCCGCATCTCATCGCCTTCAACATCGTCGGCACCGCCGCCGATGTCGAGGAGGTCACCCGCTCAGAGGTGATCAAATTCTCCGCCGGCGGCTTCCGCGACTTCACCCGTATCGCGGCATCGGACCCGGTGATGTGGCGCGACGTGTTCCTCAACAACAAGGAAGCGGTGCTCGAAATGCTCGGCCGCTTCTCCGAGGACCTGGCGGCGCTCCAGCGCATGATCCGCTGGGACGACGGCACGGCGCTGCTCGAACTCTTCACCCGGACTCGCGCCATACGCCGCGGCATCATCGAGGCGGGTCAGGATACGGCGGCGGCGGATTTCGGGCGCCCGCACGGCCACGAGGACTAGACGAGAACGGGCCTGGTGCAGAATGGCTGAGCTTTGGGTGTTCGGCTATGGCTCGCTGATGTGGCGCCCCGGCTTTCCCTTCACCGAAGCGCAGTCGGCCCTGCTCAAAGGCGCCCATCGGGCGCTTTGCGTTTATTCCGTGGTGCATCGCGGCACCCATGCCGAGCCCGGCCTGGTGCTCGGTCTCGATCGCGGCGGTGCCTGCAAGGGCATGGCTTTTCGCGTGACCGCGGGCGCCGAGGATGAGACGGTCGCTTACTTGCGCGACCGCGAGCAGGTCACCGACGTCTATGTCGAGGCGGTCCGGCCAATACGGCTGCTCGACGGCTCTGGCCGCGTGCTGAAGGCGATGACCTACCTCGTCGACCGCAACCACCGCCAATATGCGGGTGACCTTCCGCTTGAAGCGCAAATCCGCATCGTCAGAGCGGGAAAAGGGCAAGCCGGCGGCAACGTCGAATATGTCTTACGGACGCTCCGGCACTTGGAGGAGGCGGGCGTGCACGATCCCTTGCTCAGCGACCTTGCCGCGCACCTTACTGAGCCGCTGACGTAGCCGACGGTACCCAAATCCATCGCCGTCATGGCGGGCACAGTTTCGGCCATCCACGACTTTTCCGCGCAGGTTGAAGACGTGAATGGCCGGCACAAGTCCGGCCATGACGATCATTGGTTTTGCCGTAACGAGTACTCGTTTCTCACGCCGCGTCGGTGGCGAATTGCAGCTCGGCAAGGCGCGCGTAGATGCCGCCATTGCCAAGCAGGTTCTGATGCGTCCCCTCCTCCACCAATCGCCCCTGGTCGAGAACGAGGATGCGGTCCGCCCGCGTCACCGTGGCGAGCCGATGGGCGATGACGAGCGTAGTGCGACCTTGCATGATGGCGTCGAGCGCCCGCTGCACGAGCGTCTCGCTCTCCGAGTCGAGCGCACTCGTCGCTTCGTCAAGCAGCAGGATTGGCGCGTCGCGTAACACCGCGCGGGCAATTGCGATGCGCTGGCGCTGCCCCGCGGAAAGGGTCAAGCCCCCCTCGCCCAGCATGGTGTCGTAGCCTTGCGGCAGCGCCACGATGAAGTCGTGTGCGAAGGCCGCGCGCGCCGCCTTCTCGATTTCGCTCCGGCTCGCCTCGCCGACGCCATAGCCGATATTGGCGGCGACCGTGTCGGCGAACAGCGCGGGCTCCTGCGGCACGATGGCGAAACGCGAGCGGAGCGCGTGGAGATCGGCCTTGTTGACCGGCACGCCGTCGACCGCCACCGTTCCTTTTTGCGGATCGTAGAAGCGCAGCAGAAGCGCGAAGACGGTGGTCTTGCCCGCGCCCGAAGGTCCGACAATCGCCACGCGCTCGCCGGATCTCACCTGGAACGACACCCCATTCAGGGCGCTGATCGCAGGCCGCGAAGGATAGTGGAACGTGACGTCGCGGAACGCGATCTCGCCGCGCGGCGGCTCCGGCATGGCAACCGGGCGCGTGGGCGACTTGATCTCGGACTGCACTGCGAGCAGTTCGCCGAGCCGCTCTGCAGCACCTGCCGCCTGGTTGATCTCGCCCCATACCTCGCTGAGCTCGCCCATGGCGGCGGCGGCAAGCACGGCATAAAGCACGAACTGCCCGAGCCTGCCGCCGGTCATGGTGCCGACGAGCACGTCCTGGGCGCCGTACCATAGGATGCCGACGACGCTGGCAAAGACCAGAAAGATGGCAAGAGCGGTGAGCCCGGCGCGGGCTTTGGTGCGCGCCTTGGCTGCCCCGAAGGCGCGCTCCACAGCCTTGGCAAATCTCGCGCTCGCCGCCCGCTCGTGGTTGAAGGCTTGCAGCACCCGCACTTGGCTCAAGCTCTCGCTGGCATAGGCCGATGCGTGGGCGAGACTATCTTGCGCCTCGCGCGACAGCGACCGCACCGCGCGCCCATAGGCAAACAGCGGCAGCACGATGAGCGGAATGGCGATCAGCACGAGCAGCGAAAGTCGCGGGCTGGTGACAATCATCATGGCAACGGCGCCCACCAAGATCACTAGGTTGCGCAACGCTTGGCTTATCGTCGTGCTTGCTGCCGCCTTGACCTGGGTGGTGTCGGCGGTAAGCCTCGACATCACCTCGCCGGACTGCACCGTCTCGTAGAAGGCGGGGCTCAAGCCGGTGAGATGCTTGAAGATGTCGGCGCGGATATCGGCAAGCACGCGCTCGCCGAGCCAGTTCACGCAATAGAAACGCGCCGCACTGGCAAGCGCGAGGATGAGTCCGACACCGAGCAGGGTCGCGAAATATTTGTCGACCAGACCCGGCTCGATCCCGCTGAAGCCGACATCGATCATGCGCCGCACCGCGAGTGGGACGGCGAGCGTAGCGGCGGCGGAGACGATAAGGGCGACGAGCGAGGCCGCGATCATGCCTTTGTAGCGCAGGAGATAGGGCTTGAGCGCGAGCAGCGGGCGGAGCGACGCGCGCCCTTCCTTGTCCTCCTCGGCAGCGGCCGAAGTAGAAAACAGGTGCAGGTCCTGGCCGTTTGACTTCGCGGTCACGGGCGGGTCGTCCTCGGAATTCGGGGGAAATGTAGGGAAGGAGGGCGCTCAACGAAAGCTCAAAGGGCCGCGCCCTTCCGGCGCAGCCTTGTGCCCGTGTGCAAGTTCCGTTATAGGCTCACGCTCAACTTAGACAGCACGATTTCCAAGGCAAAACGCCATGAAAAAGGACATCCATCCCAACTATCACCGCATCAAGGTGGTGATGACCGATGGCACCGAGTTCGTCACCTATTCGACCTACGGGGCAGAGGGCGAGACGTTGAAGCTCGACATCGATTCCAAGACGCATCCGGCCTGGACCGGCGGCGGCCAGCACCTCATTGACCGCGGCGGCCGGCTCACCCGCTTCAAGCGGAAATACGAAGGCTTCCTCAAATAGACTTCTAGTCGGCGTCGGGGCCGAAGGCAGCGCGCAGCCGCGACAGCTGCGTGCTTAGGGGGTTGTCCGCCTCCTCTGGCGTGGGCGCTTGCTCCAGCCCGAGCATCTGATCGAGGCGAACGATGCGTTCCTGCAGCTTGACGCTCTGCTCGATCAGGTCCTTCAGCCGGAGGGGAAGGGCATTGAAATCCCGACTCGGCTGTTCGCCTCCCTTGACCGGAAGTTTGATCTTGCGCTGTTCGGCGAGCGCCTGCTCGAGCGTCAATTCTCCTTCGCTCACCGCCCGGCGTATCAAGAGCCAGGACGCGAGTTGCATGAGCCGCGTGGTCAGCCGCATGCTCTCGGTGGCATAGGCGAGCGAACGCGACGGCTGTAGTTTGCGCGCCTCCTTTCGTCCGTCGCCATCGAGATAGGTGGCAGCTGCCTCGACCAGCGCCATCCCCTCGCGAAACACGGTTCTGAATTGATCGGATTGCGCGAACTTCGCGCCAAACGAAACGGTGACACCATCACCGCGCCTCGACTTCCCTGCCATCGGCTACACCCCTCTACGCCAGTGCCCACGGCATACGCGCCAAGCGGCAAACTCGCCCGCTTGAGGCCCACAGGTTAGACCGTCGAATGGGGCAAAAAAAGAGCCGCCATGCGGCGGCTCAGGAAGTTAACAGGGAGGCGTCAAACAGAGTGGACAGGCCACTCAAATCCAGAGGACTGGATGGCTGAAAACCTAGCGCAAACCTCCTAATATCGAGTTAACGCTAAGCCGAGATTTACCTAAACGAAGTGTCTTAGCAAGAATGGTTAACGCTTGAAGGCCGCGTCCGCGGCGCTGCGTGAAGACTGCTTGGCGGCGCGCGCCGCTTCCACTCGCGCGATCTCCGCTTTCAGCGTCTCGATCAACTCAGCAAGCTCTCCGACCGAGAGTTTGCTCAAGTCTTGGCCAAGCTCGTAGGCCTTCACCTTCTTCGGTTCGAGATCGTCGGGATCCATGACTCTTTCCTTTGGCTCCGAAGCATCCTAGCACCTGTCCTGCGTTCTTGCTGGCCGAGAAGAGGGAACGATTTCCATGTTGCCTGAGACCATGACCGTTATCGAGGCGAAGGGGCACGGTGGACCTGAGGTGTTTGTGCCGGCGGTGCGGCCGGTGCCGGCGCCAGGCGCCGTCGAGGTGCTGATCGCGGTCAAAGCGGCAGGCATCAACCGCCCCGACGTATTGCAGCGCCAGGGACTTTACCCTCCGCCCAAAGGTGCCTCAGACCTTCTCGGACTCGAAGTCGCGGGCCACGTCGTGGCAACCGGCCCTGGCGCGACGCGGTTCAAGGAAGGCGATGCCGTGTGCGCGCTGACCAATGGCGGCGGCTATGCCGAGTTTTGCGTGGCGCCGGAAAGTGCGACACTGCCGGTGCCCGAAGGCTTGTCGCTCGTGGAAGCTGCTGCCCTGCCTGAAACCGTGTTCACGGTGTGGCACAATGTCTTCGAGCGCGGGGCTCTGAAACCTGGCGAATGGCTGCTTGTCCATGGCGGGGCGAGCGGCATCGGCACGACCGCCATCCAGATGGGCCGGCTTTTCGGCGCCAAGGTAATCGTGACCGCCGGAACTACAGAGAAGACGCGCGCCTGCGAGAAGCTTGGCGCCGTCCGCGCCGTCAACTATCGCGAGCAGGATTTCGTCGAAGCGGTGAAGGAAGCGACCGAGGGACACGGTGCCGACGTGATCCTCGACATGGTGGGCGGCAATTATGTCGAACGCGATCTGCGCGCGGCGGCAATCGACGGCCGCATCGTTCAGATCGCCTTCCTCAAGGGCTCCAAAGTCGACATCGACCTGATGCGTCTGATGATGCGGCGTCTGACGCTGACCGGTTCCACGCTTCGCGCCCAGAGCACCGAAGCTAAGGCGCGGATTGCGCAAGCCATCGAGGAGCGCGTCTGGCCGCTCGTCGCCGGAGGCAAGCTCAAGCCCGTGATCGACTCGACCTTCAAGCTCGAGGATGCCGCGGCGGCGCATGCCCGCATCGACGATCCGGCTCATATCGGCAAGATCGTGCTGGTGACGGACGAAAAGGCCCGATAGGGCAGTAGAAATTCTCCCCGAACCGTTTGCTTCCGAGCCCGGGGCATCCTATATAGAGGTCCTCCCCTGCATGGTGAATTTGGCTCGCTCTCGTGGCCTTTAGGGGTCGAGAGGTCGGCCTTTTTTCTTACAGGTATTGTAAGACTCATGGACCGGACGCCCCTCATGCCCAAAGCGACCGCCGTCTGGCTGGTCGACAACACGTCGCTCACCTTCGAGCAGATCGCCGAATTCTGCGGCCTGCACGTGCTCGAGGTGAAGGGCATCGCCGATGGCGACGTTGCGCACGGCATCAAAGGGATGGACCCCATCTCCTCCGGCCAGCTCAGCCGCGATGAGATCGCCAAGGCCGAGAAGGACAACTCCTACCAGTTGAAGCTCTCCGAGCCGAAGGTCGAGGTGCCGGAGGTCAAGACCAAGCGCGGTCCGCGCTATACGCCTGTGTCGCGTCGCCAGGATCGTCCCAACGCCATTCTCTGGCTCCTGAAAAATCACCCCGAGCTCAAGGACTCCCAGATCATGCGGCTCGTGGGCACGACCAAGCCCACGATCATCGCCATCCGCGAGCGGTCGCACTGGAACTCGGGAAGCCTCGTGGCCCAGGACCCGGTGGCGCTCAGTCTCTGCTCGCAGATCGACCTTGACGCCGAGGTGAAGAAGGCTGCCGCGAGGCTCGCTCGCGAGCGGCACGAAGTCGAAGCCGTCGAGCCCCCCAAGGCCGGCACCCTGATCCCGGCGGAGGAGACCATTGCCGCGGCTCCGGCTCCCGAGGCGCCGATGGCGACCGCACTTGCCCAAGAGGCCCGGGAGGCCATGGCGGCGCCGGAAGAGGAGGAAGACGTCCCCGACGTCGACTCGGTGTTCGCCAAGCTAAAAGAGCTGAAGCGCGATCCGCAGGGCTAGCTTCGCCAAGCCCGCCGTCCTTACGGGTTTGATCAAGATCAAGGCTCCGACACCACGCATCTCAGATCGTTGCATCTCCAATTCAACTAAGGGGATGCACCATGAGCACGGGCGAAATTCTCTTTCTGGTTTTGATTTTGGCAGCGGCCGGGGCCTTTGCCACAACGCTCGCTTGCTATTCTAGGGGCCAATCCTGTCAGCCTCTCTACGAGGCAATTGATCGGAGGGCTTGAGCTTGGCTAGGGTGCGAAAGGGAAACGTACCCAAGGCGGGCCATGACGAGCCCCTACGACACCGATCTCGGCAAGACGAAAGCCAACTATCAGCCGCTGACGCCGCTCGTTTTCCTCGAGCGGGCCGCCTTCACGTTCCCCGAACACACCGCAATCATCCACGGCAAGCGGCGCTATTCCTACGCCGAGTTCTATAACCGCTCGCGCAGGCTTGCCTCGGTCCTTGCCGCTCGCGGGATCGGCAAGAACGACACCGTCTCGGTGATGCTCGCCAACTCTCCCGCCATGCTGGAGGCCCACTACGGGGTGCCCATGACCGGCGCCGTGCTCCACTGCATCAATACGCGGCTCGACGCGCCCATCATCGCCTTCATGCTCGACCATGCCGACAGCAAAGTGGTCATCGTCGATACCGAGTTTGCACCGGCGGTCAAGGAGGCCCTCGCAAAGACGCGCCTGCAGCCCCTTATCATCAACTACCGGGACCTTGAATGCGGAGTGGAGGGGATACGGATCGGCAAGCTCGACTACGAGGAACTGCTCGCCGGCGGCGACCCCAACTGTGCCTGGGAGATGCCATCGAATGAGTGTAACGCCATTTCGCTGAATTATACGAGCGGCACCACCGGCAATCCCAAGGGCGTGGTCTATCATCATCGTGGCGCAGCGTTGATGTGCTATGCCAACACCATCGCCACAAGCATGGGGCCGCATCCCGTCTATCTCTGGACGCTGCCGATGTTCCATTGCAACGGCTGGTGCTTTCCCTGGTCGCTATCGGTGGTGGCCGGCACCCATGTCTGCCTCCGCTCGGTGCGGGCCAAGCCCATGTATGACGCTATTGCCGACCATAAGGTCACGCACCTTTCCGGAGCGCCCTTCGTCATGTCCGCCCTGCTCAACGCGGCTGAGAATGAAAAGCGGAGCTTCGATCATCGCGTCGCCTTCAGCCATGCCGCGGCTCCCCCGCCTGAGGCCGTGCTTGAGCGTATGGATGCAGCGGGCTTCGAGCTGACGCATCTCTATGGGCTCACCGAGACCTATGGGCCGGCGACCATCAATGAATGGCATGACGACTGGGACACGCTTCCCCCCGACGAGCGCCTGGCGAAGCGCGCGCGGCAAGGCGTGTGTTATGTGGCGCTGGAGGGGCTTACCGTGATGGACCCCGAGACCATGGAACAAGTGCCTGCCGACGGAGAAACGCTTGGCGAGATCATGTTCCGCGGCAATATCGTGATGAAGGGTTACCTCAAGAACAAGAAGGCGACTAAGGAAGCCTTCGCCGGCGGCTGGTTCCATTCCGGCGATCTCGGCGTGCTACACCCCGACGGCTATATCCAGCTGAAAGACCGCTCCAAGGACATCATCATCTCCGGTGGGGAGAATATCTCCTCCATCGAGGTGGAGGACGTGCTCTATAAGCACCCCGCCGTCGCCGCCGCCGCGGTGGTGGCGAAGCCGGACATCAAATGGGGCGAGACGCCTTGCGCCTTCATCGAGAAGCGCCCCGGCGTGGAGGTCACCGAGGCGGAGATCATTGCCTATTGCAAGGAGAAGCTTGCCCGCTTCAAATGCCCAAGCCGCGTGGTGTTCACCGAGCTGCCCAAGACCTCGACCGGTAAGATCCAGAAGTTCAAGCTGCGCGAGGCGGCAAAGACGGCGTAATCGTCGCCGGAACTTCATTCTGGCTCGCCACGTTAGCTCGCTCAAGCATAGTGGGAGACTCTTGCCAGGGGCGATGGCAGAATGTCGTATGCGCGTTGGCGCCGAGACGGACGCCAAGAGAAGGACGTTTTCGACAATGCCCAGTCAGGGTCTGAGATTCATCAACTTGCAGGAACATTCCGACGAGCGCGGACGAATGCGCATCGTCGAGGTCGATAGCGACCTGCCCTTTGTGCCGGTCCGCAGCTTCATCATTTCCGACGTACCGACCGGCAAGACGAGAGCTGGCCATGCCGTGTCCTGCGAAGAGCTTCTCATCGTGGCACAAGGTTCTTGCCTGATCACCGCGCGCACGGGAGCGGGCCTCGAGGAGCATCGCCTGACGCCGGCCACTGGCGGCGTTCATCTTCGGCCCGGTACCTGGCTTATGCTGAGCGAGTTCGAGCCCGGCACAATTCTCGTCACCTATGCTTCCGAGCGGTACGCGGATACGCGTTTCTTCGCCGAATTCGTCGACATGGATCAACGCTAGCGCTGGCGCTCGGCTACTGGCGAAAGCCTTTGTTGTGGTCAAGCCTCGGCTCCCCCTTGCGGGCCATAGGCACGTTTCAAGATGTGGCGGAGCGGCCGTCGCTCGAAGACCCATTCAATCTGGTCGCCAGCTACGTGGCCCTCGTGATCGAATGCGGCGCGGTCATGTCCGGCCTGTTGACGGCCGTTGCGCGCGGCGAAGCGAGCGGAAGTGCCGGGCGTGAGATCTGGGCTTCGATTCGCCACCTGGATCCTGCTTGCGCTCGAATTTGCCCTTGCCGCCGACATCGTCCGCACGCCCGTGGCGCCGACCTGGGATGACATCTCCAAGCTCGCCGTGATCGCGACCATCCGCACCATGCTCAACTACTTCCTCGCCAAGGACATCACCGCCTTCGACTACAAGCGTCGAGTCGTGGGCAACGGCCGAACCCAGCTAAAAAGCGGCAGGATCAGGCCAGTTAATCAATTGGACGCAAGTGCGAATATGTGGTTCAGTCCCTTGAGTCGACGTGCGCGGGCGCGGTGCGAAAAGAGAAGCGGGCGCGTCAGGTTGCGCGGGTTTCGGGGGTTTCCAAGGCAAGTGCTGGCGGAATTTGTGGTCCGCCGTTGTTGGGCCGCATGGATTGCGGGGGGCCTGACCCGTCCACCTCGAAACGTGGGCACCCTTGAACCAGGGGCCGATGAATGATGAGCAAAGCACCGGGTAAGCGGTTTCAGCTGATCCTCATCAAGCCGTCCCATTACGACGCGGACGGCTATGTCGTGCAATGGCTCCGCTCCACCATGCCGTCGAACTCGCTTGCCGCGGTCTATAGCCTCGCCTGTGGCGCCGCCGAGCGCCAAGTGCTGGGGCCTGACCTCCCCATCGACGCCCATGCCATGGACGAGACCAACGCTCGCGTGCGCCCCCGCGACATCGCTAGGCGCATCGCTGAGCATGGAGGCCTCGGCCTCGTTGGGATCGTCGGCGTGCAGTCAAACGAGTTCCCCCGCGCCGTCGACATTGCCAAGCCCTTACGGGCCGCCGGCGTGCAAGTGATGCTGGGCGGCTTTCACGTCTCCGGCTGCTTCTCCATGCTCAAGGAGATTCCGGAGGACATCAAGACGGCGCAAGCCATGGGCGTCTCCATCTTCGCCGGCGAAGCCGAGGAAGGCTTCGACGAGGTCCTGCAAGACGCCGCCAAGGGCGGGCTGAAGCCGCTCTATAACCATATGAAGAAGGAGCTGCCGGGCCTCGGCAACGTGCCGTCCCCGCCCTTCTTGCCTGCCGACTTTGTCAAGCGCACCGTTGGCAACGTCACGAGCTTCGACGCCGGGCGCGGCTGCCCATTCCAATGCTCGTTCTGCACCATCATCAACGTGCAGGGCCGCAAATCGCGCTACCGCTCGCCGGACAGCGTGGAACAGATCCTGCGCATGAACTGGGCGCAAGGGGTCAAGCGCTTCTTCATCACCGACGACAACTTCGCCCGCAACAAGGATTGGGAAGCGATCTACGATCGCATCATCAAGCTCCGCGAAGTGGACGGCATGGACGTCCGCTTCATGATCCAGGTCGACACTCTCTGCCACAAGATTCCAAACTTCATCGAGAAATCCCGGCGCGCTGGCGTCACCCGCGTGTTCATCGGTCTCGAGAACATTAACCCGGCGAACCTGATCGCCGCCAAGAAGCGGCAGAACAAGATCACCGAGTATCGCAAGATGCTGCTCGACTGGAAGCGGGTCGGCATCATGACCTTCGCCGGCTACATCCTCGGCTTCCCCAACGACACGCCTGACTCGATCCGCCACGACCTGGAGATCATCAAGAAGGAGCTCCCGCTCGACGCGCTCGAATTTTTCGTGCTGACGCCGCTGCCGGGATCAGAAGATCACAAGATCTTGTACGAGAAGAATGTCTGGATGGATCCGGACATGAACAAATCCGAGCTGGAGCATGTCGTCACCGGCCATGCCAAGATGACGCGCGAGGAGTGGCAGGCTGCCTACCGGTCGGCCTGGGAGATCTTCTATACCCCTGAGCATCTGGAGACGATCGTGCGGCGTGCCTATGTCAGCGGCATCAATATCCGCTCGCTGATGCCAGTGCTGTTCTGGTTTTCGAGCGCGATGCCGGTCGAGAATCTCCATCCGCTGCAATGGGGCATCTTCCGCTTGAAGCGCCGCCGCGACCGCCGTTCCGGACTACCGCTGGAATCGCCGATCGTCTTCTACAGCTGCTACGCCGCCGAGATCGCCCGCAAGGCCGTGCTGCTCGCCAAGCGGTGGCTGTATCTGAAAAGCATCGTGCGCAAGGTCGAGGCCGATCCGCACGCCAAACTCTACTTGGACGCGGCCCTTGCCCCGGTCGCGGAGGAAGACTCCAAGCATATGGAGCTCTACACCCAGAACGACGCCGCTCGCGTGGCGGTTGAACGTGAGCGCCGCGTGGCCGGGCATCACCACGCGAATGGACATCAGTCGAACGGGCATGCCGCAAACGGGCAGAAGAGCAATGGCCTAGGCGATGCCGAAGTCCATGCCGGCCACCACGATCATCCCGAGTGGCGGCCCGAGATCATCCCACCCGCGGCCTAAGACCTTCCACAGCTTGTCATGGCCGGGCTTGTCCCCGCCATCCACGATTTCTGGTCTAGCTCAATCTCACAGACGTGGA